>CALDHX010000078.1 GCA_937901525.1 uncultured Bacteroidales bacterium | reverse complement strand
CCGTCCGTTTTGGGATTGCAAAAGTACTACCTTTTTCTTTTCTACCAAACTTTTTTTACTCTTTTTTTTAATATCATCTCATAAACAACTGAATATCACTAAAATATTTTTTCATGAATTTGTTAATATTTTTTCATAAAAGGGCTTTTTTTGATTTTTTTGCTTTATTTTTACAGTAAAATCGCACGTTTTATCTAATAAGTTGCACAAAATACATCCGTAATTGCGATAAAAAAAAGAAAAAAAGTTGCTTACTTTGTGAAAAAAAACATAAATTTGCAAAAGTATTAACAAATATCTCATTGGGGTTATGAAAAAAATATATTTTATCTGTTTAATCATACTTTCTATGGCCTTTCAATGTGGTCCGTATGAATGGAACGAACCTGCTGTTATTGTAAAGAATGGCACAGATAGAGAAATTTCTCTGCAATTTAAAGATAGTCATTTTGATAATACAACAAATGATTGGTTAGAAGATACTGTAAAAATCAATATTTTGCCTGAACAAACTTATTGTTTTTCTCATGGAGGTTTAACTAATGGTTATGAAGATGATCCTTACACACAAGAACATCTTAATTGGGTTTTTCAAGGAATAGACGACGATTCTCTTTTAGTAAAGGACGCTTCAAACGAGAGCGAGGTTTTGAGAGTTTGGAAAAAGGATTATGATATTACTTCTTCAGTTAGGGAATTTTTCCGTTTAACTGATTGGAAAAGAAAGCTAAATGGTGGTGATGAAAACAATGATGCCCTTGTTTTCGAGATTAAAGAAAGCGATTTTATTAACTAAAAAAAGCAAAGTTTTATGAAAAAGATTCTATTTGTTTTATTATCTACATTTTTATTTTCCTCTTGCATTGATGTAAACATAATGATTGGGGAAGATGAAGAGGCTTTTCCTACAGCTATTGTAAAGAATTGTAGCAACAGAGAAATCATTGTGCAATATCTTGCTTACGGCTCTTACTCTTATGTTGAAAATGATGGTTATTATTCGCAAATGGATACGGTGCAATATATTTTAGACCCACAAGAGTCTTTCATTTTGATAGATGGAGGAATGCATGAAGGTAGTTGCAGAGAGTACACTCAATGGCATCACGAAATGCGATTAAAAAAACTTATTGATTGTTCATTTATTATAGTAAAAGAAAACAACGAAACACAAGACGTATTAAGAATTTGGAAAGAAGGTGGGTTTGGTTCAGAAGTGAAGGAGTTTTATCGTTTAAGAGATTGGAGTATTATTGAAAGAGCAGGAACTCACGAAAATGATGCTTGCTTGTTTGAAATAGAAGAGAGTGATTTTTCTTCTTTGTAATTTTGTCAATATATCTTTTTTTAGTACTTTTGTAAACTATTTTTAAACTTAAAAACGATGTTTACTTTATTGAAAAAAGAGTTAAGTACTTTTCTTTCTTCATTGATTGGTTATATAGCAATCGTTGTATTCTTAATATTCAACGGGTTGTTTCTATGGATTATAGAAGGAGAAAGTAATGTAATGAGTTATGGTTTAGCAAACATTGATGGTTTGTTTCTTTTAGCTCCTTGGATTTTTCTATTTTTGATTCCAGCTATTACTATGAAGATGTTTGCCGAGGAGAAAAAAAATGGTACAATTGAACTTTTGCTTACTAAGCCTTTGAGTGATATTTCAATTATCTTCTCCAAATTTTTAGCAGGAGTTATCTTAGTGATAGTTTCTATTTTACCTACATTGATTTATGTTATTGCCGTTTATCAGCTCGGATTACCTAAGGGAAATTTAGATTTAGGTGGCATTATGGGCTCTTACTTAGGATTAGTATTTTTAGGCTCTATTTTTGTCGCTATTGGTATTTTTTGTTCATCTTTAACCGATAATCAAATTATCGCTTTCATTCTTTCGGTAGTTTTATCAGGCATTATGTACATTGGCTTTGAATATTTAGCCGTTATTCCTTTACTTTCGGAAGTAGATTTATTAATTCGTTCTTTGGGAATTAATCATCATTATTCATCTATTAGCCGTGGAGTAATTGATACTCGTGATGTGATTTATTATTTGAGTGCCATAGGTCTTTTCTTGTTATTAACAAAGTTGTGTTTAGAAAGTAGAAATTGGAAAAAGTAGGAAATTATTTATGAAAAAGAATTTTTGGAAATCGTTGTTTAAGCCAAGTAGTGTAAAGGCTGATGTTAAAAAGTCTCATATTTTACAACTTATTTTAGGATTAGTTATTATTGTATTTTTAAATGTTATTGGTTATTACTTTTTTGCAAGAATTGATTTAACACAAGAAAAGCGTTATACCCTTTCAGAATCTTCTAAGAATTTGATTGGAAGTTTAGAAGACATTGTTTTCGTTAGATGTTATCTTGAAGGGGACATTACTTCCGAATACAAGAAATTAAGAAATGAAACAAAAGAAATGCTTGATCAATTCAGAGCATATAACGACAATATAGAATACGAATTTATTGACCCTAATAATTTTGAGAAAGCTAAGGATAAAAACGAATTTTATCAACGTCTTTTTGAAAAAGGTTTCAATCCTCTTTTAACCACTTCCACAAGTAATAATTCTCAAATTCAACAATATATTTTCCCTTATTTAGAGATTACTTATAAGGGACGAGATATGATTGTACCTTTAATTAGTTCAAAGAATGGTTTTTCAGGTGAAAGTATTATTAATGCTTCTATTCAAAATTTAGAATATAATCTTTATACTGCTATTCGTTCAGTAGCTACACAACAGAGAGGCAAGATTGCTTTCCTTTATGGCCATGGAGAATGGGGAGTTGAGAACATTTGGGATTTCATATCATCATTAGGAGAATATTATGACGTAGATTCGGTTTCAATAAATGAGAAATTAAATGCCCTTACAGAAAGAGTATATGATAGTATTAATCCTAATTTAGTTAAAACTAAAAATAGATTTGATTGTTTAATTGTAGCTAAACCCACTTCAATATTTTCTTATAAAGATCTTTATTTGATAGATCAATATCTTATGCATGGTGGCAAGATACTTTGGTTGATTGATCCACTTGACGTGTCAATGGATAGCTTACAAACCCAAGCCAGCACATTTGCAATGACTAATTTTACCGGAGTTGATGATATTTTATTTAGATATGGTGTCAAATTAAACACCAATCTTGTTACAGATATGCAATGTGCGAAGATACCTATCGTAACAGGACAATACCAAAACAACACTCCTCAAATGACTTACTACCCTTGGAACTTCTTTCCAGAAATTAACCCTAATGCAAATCATATTATTTCCGATAAAATTTCCCCAGTAAAAATGGAATTTGTTTCAAGTATTGATACAACTTCTTCCCCTGCTAAAAAAACAATTCTTTTATCAAGCTCCAATAGAACAAGAGTTTTAAATTCTCCTGTAAATGTTTCTTTACAAATGTTGAAACAAAAACAAGATGCGAGTTTATTTAACTCAGGAGCCAAGAATGTTGCTGTGTTATTAGAAGGAGAATTTACATCTGCTTTTAAGAATCGTTTAACTCCCGCAATGGAGCTTAATTCTCAAATAGCATTTAAAGATTTTTCTGACACTACTGCGATGATTGTTGTCGCCGATGGAGATGTAGTTAGAAATGATTTTATGAACGGACAATTACTTCCATTGGGCTATGATAAATATACCCGTCAAATGTATGGCAACAAAGAATTTTTAATTAATTGCGTTAATTATCTTTGCGGAGATGAGGACCTGATTCCTTTGCGTTCAAGAGAAGTAATTATGAGAAAATTAGATGTTGCTAAAATTGAAAGAGAAAAAACTGCTTGGCAGGTAGTAAATGTAGCTTTACCTGTGGTAGTAATTATATTATTTGGTGTAATTTTATCCGTATTAAGAAAGAAAAGATATACTAATTCTAAGTAAAAATATGAAAAAATTAAATAGAAAAACTAAGAATAAAATCATTCTATTAACAAGCTTAGCCTTAATTGCTTTAGTTGTAGTAGCTTTGCTCATGAGAAACAATTCTACTTTGGAGCAAAATTATCACATTGATGATCCACAAACAATTACAAAGGTAGTAATTGATGACAAGGACGGCAATCATCTTGAATTAGTAAAACAAAACGATAGCCTATGGCAAGCAAACAATTCTCCTGCTAATATGAAGGTAGTAGATATGCTACTTTCAACACTAAAAGACATGAGAATACGTGAACCGATAGCACAAGCAGCTCGTAATAATATTGTTAAACAATTGGCAGCAAGTGGTAAGAGCGTTAAAATTTACCAAAACACATATACCATTAACCTTGGCTTTATAAAACTCTTTAAAAAAGAAAAACTAACTAAAACTATTTTTGTAGGTTCGGAAACTCAGGACAATATGGGTACATATATGATGTTAAAAGGAGAAGACAATCCTTGCATTATGTATATTCCAAGATTAAAAGGTTATCTTTCTACAAGATTCTCCGCCTTAGAAGATTTTTGGAAATCTCATGCTGTTTTCAAATACAATAAAGATGAAATTGCCCAAATAAAAGTAGAAATACCTAATCAAACTAATGAAAGTTTCACACTTACTAAAAATGGAGATGGTTTTGATTTTATACTTTTGGAATCAGGACAAAAATTACAAACTTTTGACACATTAAAAGTCAAAGCCCTTTTATCAAGCTGTTTTGAATTAAATTACGAGTCAGTTGCTAAAAATATTTCTAAATTAGAACAAGATACTATTTTTGGCAAACACCCTGCTTTTATCCTAACAGTAAAAGATAACAAAGGTAAAGAAAATATACTTAAAACATATTCTAAATTACACGATCCGACAAGCATTGCTCAGGGTGAAGATGATTTTTATAGAATTTTTGATGTAAATCGTTGTTATGCCCTTCACTCTAACAACAAAGACACTTTAATTATGCAATTCTTTGTTTTGGATAATTTATTAAAACCAGCAAGTTATTATTTTAAATAAACATATAAAAAAAGATAAAGATATGAAATTTATGATTCATGGCGGTATTTTATCGCGCAGCTTACAATCAATCTCAGGTGTAGTGCCTTCTGGTAAAGCATTACCTATACTTTTGAATTATCATTTAAAACTCAATGAAACCGATCTTACAATAACAGCCTCAGACTCTGAAACCACTATTTCTGTAAAATTACATTTAGAAAATGTCGATGCAAATGGTTTGACAGAAGTTACCATTCCTGCTAAGATTTTTTCAGAAATCGTAAATAGCCTTTCTAATCAACAACTAATAATAGATATAAAAGAAGACTTCTCAATAGAAATCAAAGCAGATGCTGGGGTTTACAATTTAGTAGGAGAATCAGCAGAAGTTTATCCAAAAGAAATCACTCTTGAAAATGCAGAAAAAAGCGTTTTCTCTTCAAGCGTGATGTCTAAGGCTATTAGCAAGACTATTTTTGCAACAGATGCAACAGGCATTAGACCACAAATGTCTGGTGTATTATGCGAACAATCAGAAGAAGGAACTATTTTTGTTGCAACAGATGCCCATAAATTAGTTAAATACACAAGAACAGATTGCAAACACGATGAAGCTAAAAGTTTCATCTTACCAAGAAAGACACTTAGTTTCCTTAACAAACTCCTTGCCTCAAAAACAGAAGACGTTGACGTTGTTTGGTATAACAATGTAAACAATATCAAATTTGAATTTGATAACTACACAGTTATTAGTAGATTGATTGATGGAAAATACCCTAATTACAATATGGCTATTCCAAAAAACAATCCTAACAAATTGATAATAGACAGAAACATGTTGTATGAATCAGTAAAAAGAGTATCATTCTTTGCTAACCCTGCAACCAATCAAGAAGTATTCAAACTTAGCGAAAACACCTTAATACTTTCAGCACAAGATTCAGATCTTTCTACCAATGCAACAGAAAAACTTTCTTGCAATTATGATGGAGAAGAAATGGAAATTGGCTTTAACGCTAACTTCCTTTTAGAAATGTTAAATAACGTAGATTCAGAATTAGTCATTATTGAACTCTCTTCTCCAGATAGAGCAGGAATAATTCTTCCATACGAAGAAGAAGCAAAAGAAAGCGAAGAAAACATCTTAATGTTAGTAATGCCAGTAATGTTAATCAATTAATAAAAAAGAAAAAAATGAGAAAAGTAGTTTATTTATTAGCAGCTATCCTATTGTTATCATCAACAGGATTTGCTCAAAAGAAAAACAAAAAAGCAAAAGAAGAGCCAAAAGGCTATGTTTTCACTGCTATTAAAGACAATCCTGCAACAAGCGTAAAGGATCAAAACCGTTCAGGTACTTGTTGGTCTTACTCTGCATTGTCTTTCATAGAATCAGAAGTACTTAAAGCAGGAAAAGGCGAAGTAGACCTTTCAGAAATGTGGATTGTTCGTAATGCGTATATGGAAAAAGCAGAACGCTACATCAGATTCCACGGAGCAGCTACATTTGCAGAAGGTGGAGCATTCCAAGACATACCATACATAATCAAAAAATATGGTATAGTTCCAGAAGAAGCATATAGAGGATTAAATTATGGAACAGAACTTCCTGATTTCACAGGATTAACACCAGCATTAGAAGGATTCGTAAAAGCACTTGCTAACGGAAAAGTATTAACACCAAATTGGAAAGACGCTTTGAACGCATTATTAGATTCATACTTTGGACCAATGCCAGAAAAGTTCACTTACCAAGGAAAAGAATACACACCAAAATCATTTGCTGCAAGCCTTGGATTAGATTACAATGATTACATAGAAATAGGTTCATTCACACACCACCCATTCTATGAAACATTTATGTTAGAAGTTCCAGACAACTGGTTACACGCACAAATCTACAACGTAACCCTTGATGAAATGATAGCAATCATGGATAAAGCCCTTGAAGATGGCTACACAATCGGATGGGGTTCAGACGTAAGTGAAAAAGGCTTCTCTTGGAAAAACGGAGTTGCTATCGTGCCAGATACAGACAAAAAAGACCTAAGCGGAACTGAAAAAGAAAAATGGGAAAAGCTTACACCAGCAGAAAAAGCAGCAGCTTCATACTCATTTGATGGCACAGCAAAAGAAAAAGTCATCACACAAGAAATGAGACAAGAAGGATTTGATAACTTCTCTACAACAGATGACCACGGAATGCACATAGTAGGATTGTTCAAAGACGCAAACGGAAACAAATTCTATAAAGTTAAAAACTCATGGGGTGCAGATAGTGGAAAATACAACGGATATTTCTACGCATCAGAAGCGTTTGTACGTTACAAAACAATAGACATTCAAATCAACAAAAACGCTTTATCAGCAGAAATGAAGAAAAAATTAGGTTTATAATAAATCTAAGTTGATAAAACAAAAACCTGCTAAGATTCTATTAATTTTAGCAGGTTTTTTATTGCATTCCCCAAAGTTTTAAAGTATGATCTCCCGATGCAGAAACGATTTTTTTACCATCAGGAGAAAAGTTTGCATCCATTATTCTTTCATTATGACCAGATAAGGCTTTGACTAACTGACCTGTGTTAGCGTCCCAAATTCTTAACACAAAGTCGTGAGCCGCCGAAATCAAGTAATTACCGCAAGGACTCCAACTTACAAAACTCAAACCAACATAATCTCCTGTTATATCAAGAACACATGCTCCTGTATTGGCGTCCCATATTTTTATAATATTCTCGTGAGAAACAGAAGCAATGCGAGAGCCATCAGGACTCCACTCTACGTCCATAGGATATAAAGTATGTCCATTTAAAGTTTGAAGACACATTCCAGAATTAAAGTCCCATATTTTTAAAGTCTTATCATTAGAGCAAGTAACTAAGCGTGATCCATCAGGACTAAAACTTGGAGTTGCAACTTCGCTCGTATGCCCTGTTAAAACATGAATACAGTTTCCAGAATAAGCGTCCCAAATTCTTGTAGTGCTATCCCACGAAGAAGAAGCAATGTATCTACCGTCCGTACTCCAATCTAAATGATTTACTCTGCCGGTATGCCCAACGAAAGTGCGAACACAATCCCTTCCCTTTGTACTCCAAAGTTTCACAAGGCTATCTGTACCACAAGAAGCAATAAATTCTTTCGTTGAATTGAACTTTGCATCATAGATAATATTGTTAACATCGGCAAAAGTATCAACAACGCTCCATGAATCAACATCTACAACCTTAAAATCAAAATTTGCACACGAATAAACAATACTTTTACTATCCGAACTCCAATCTGCCGACATATAAAAGTCGGTTGGATTTGTTATAGTATTAAGACAAACAAATAAATCAAAATCTACCGAGTCATTTATTGGCTCTTGCTCCCCATTATTCTCTTCTTCACCTTCCGTAGTATCAGTTTGAGTTTCTCCACTCCCACCTCCACCAAGAGTAGTGTTTGTTTCAGTACTATTATTCTCTAATGTATCTATCGGATCCTCACAACCGCCACACAAAAGCAACACTATTACAAATAAAAACAAATATTTCATCTTCATAATCTCAACAATTAAAAACCAATACAATAATATAGACACTAAAAAACAAAGAAACGTTTTATTTTTTCAAAGAAAAACAAAAAAAATCAAAGAAAAAAATGATTTTTTCAAAGAAAAAATTCAAAAAAACAAAGAAAAAATTTAGCGATTTATGTTTTGCGTAAATCGACAAGAAGGATAGTTTATACAAGATATAAATTCACCATATTTTCCTTGACGATGTATTAACATTCCCCCACATTTAGGGCAAATTCCCTTTTCAACCAAAGATTGTTTATTTGCTATATCTTGTTTTACTTTAAGAATATGTTCTTGCTTTTGACTTTCATTTTTTATAGAATAATACATCAATATAGCAGACAACCTATTCACTAACTCATCTGTTAGTTTTGGAATCGTTTTTGATAGAATAAAATCTTTCAATTCTGAAAAATACATCACATTTCCATTAGTCTCACACTTCAATGTCGCTCTATCGTGAAAGGCAACTATTGGAAAATAGAATCTTTCATCTATTCCAAAAATAGATTGTAAAGTTTTAAGGTGTGCATAGTTTTGTTTTAAAGGATTTCTTAATTGATATTTGTTTTCATATATAGTTTGAGTCCAATATTCCGAAGTATCATTCCCAAAAATCCAACCCGTATAGTTCTTTGTTTCTATTACAAATATACCATATCGCGAAATAATGACATGGTCTATTTGAGTAGAATAGCCTTTTATTTCTAAATAAATATCATTAAAAACAACATAGTCCTTAGGCAAAGTTTTTAAAATAGAAGCTACACTTTCCTCTCCTATTTCCCCTAAAGTTTTTGCATAAGAACTATAAGTTGTCTTTTTTCTCCTTTTCTTTGGTGCTTTATTACTACGAGATATAATTCGTAAGAAAAAAACAATGGTAAAAAATATCAACAACAATAAAATAACCATTATAATATATACTTTTTATTCATTCATCACCTGCACAATAGGCACAGTTTTCCAATTTTCTGATTTCGTTTGATACTCATAAACCCCTATTTGACGCATACATTTACCCTTTGGGACTTCTATAATTTGATTATCATAATATAATTCTCCGTTATCATTTGTTACAAGAACTAATAAATTTCCAGGAAGAGTAATTCCACTAGAGAACTCTAATCTCTCTTCAGCTAAAGCATAGCCTTCTCCAATCACCTGAAAAACTTTAAAATCTTTTTTTGAAATACATTTACCAGGCTTTTCAAAATAAGTCATTCCATTATCATTTGAAGAAGATTTTCCAATAATCAATAATACAAGGAATAGAAAAACAATTCCTGAAACAAAGCCTAAAACAAATACTATCCATTTTTTCATAATCAATACATTTATTTATGATTTTACGCACGCAAATGTATGAAAAATTTTTCAAAGAAAAATAAAAAAAAATCAAAGAAAAAAATGATTTTTTCTTTGATTTTTTAAATTAAAACAAAGAAATATTTTTAAAGTAAGCCTTGTTGTTGCAAAAGGTTTCTTAAATAGGCTATTTCTTTTTGCTGTTCGGCTATTGTATTTTTAAGGTTTTGAATTTGATTGTCTTGATCTTGACGATAGTTTGTGCGAGCTTTATACATTCTTTCTTTGATGCCTCCTTTTGAAACAAAATCTTTTTCCAAGGTAATCAAGTAATGATTGAGCATTGTATCAACCATATAGGCTAAGGTCAATGCTGTATTTGACATTTCTTCGTTATTCCAAATTTCAAAATAGGGTTGATATTGTTCTATTTTGTTATTATTGCGACAAAAGTTTTGCATATTTTTGTATCGTTTATGTTCTTTTGTCCAAATCTGCAAATTGCGTGATTTTATGTAGTCTTTATAGTCTTCTCTTAATTCTTGCAATGATGCTCTTGCTACATTTAAGAGTTTTATCTGCATTTCCGAAGAAGCAACTCCGTCTTCCATTCCTTCTATTATGTTTTGTTTTCCACTTCTTGCGGCTTGTAGCATTTGATCAACGGTACGGTCGCCATATTTTGGCAGAAAGCGTTTGCAAAAAGTGAAAGTAAGATGATAAAGCACTTCTGATTTTTGGTAAAAGTATGAATCTCGCCAAGGAATTTGTCGTTTAAGAATTTGGTAAGACATTTCTCTTTTTCTTTTTTTAAATAAATAGTTCCTATAGTAACTATAAGTACATATAGGAACTATTTTCTATCACTATTTCTTTGTTTTAGCTAATTATTCCGCCGTTTCTGATTGGTTTTTCTGGCGAAATAAAGCTTAAACTACCATCAAGGTTTTCTGCCATTAGTATCATTCCTTGACTTTCTATGCCTTTTAGTGCTTTTGGTGCAAGGTTTACTAATACTGATACTTGTTTTCCAATAATTTCTTCTGGTGAATAATATTCGGCTATTCCACTTACTATTGTGCGTTGGTCAATTCCTGTGTCAATTGTTAATTTTAAAAGTTTTTTTGTTTTGGCTACTTTTTCAGCTGCAAGAATTGTTCCTACCCTTATATCCATTTTAGCAAAATCATCGTATTCTATATTTGCTTTTTGTGGCTCTACTGTGGCTGAGGCTAATTCGTTTGCTTTTTTTGTTTGTTGTAGTTTTTCTAATTGTGCTTCTATTTGTTTGTCGTCTATTTGTTCAAACAACAATTGTGCTGGATTGATTTGTTTTCCTTCTTCTAAAAGTTCTGAATTGCCTGCTTCATACCAAAAGGCTTTGTCTTGGTTTAACATTCCACGTAATTTTTCTGCTGAGAATGGTAAGAATGGTTCTGAAAGTAAGGCAAGGTTTGCACATATTTGCAACGAAATATTCAAAACTGTTGCTGTGCGTTCTGCATCTGTCTTTATTGTTTTCCAAGGTTCGTTTTCTGTTAGGTATTTGTTTCCAAGACGTGCAAGATTCATTAGTTCGTTTAGGGCTTCTCGGAATCGGTATTGTTCTATGCTACGTCCTATTTTTTCAGGGTATTGTTTTATTTGTTCTATTGTTTGAATGTCAAGTTCGTTTAGTGTGCCTCTTTGTGGTACTTTGCCTTCAAAGTATTTGTGTGTTAAGACTATTGTACGGTTTACAAAGTTTCCAAAGATTGCTACAAGTTCTGAGTTGTTGCGTGTTTGAAAATCTTTCCATGTGAAGTCGTTATCTTTTGTTTCTGGTGCGTTTGCACATAGCACATATTTCAAAACGTCTTGTTTTCCTGGAAAATCTTTTAGGTATTCGTGTAACCATACTGCCCAATTGCGAGATGTAGAAATTTTATCGCCTTCAAGATTTAAGAATTCGTTAGCTGGTACGTTTTCTGGTAAGATATAGCTTCCTTCTGCTTTAAGCATTGCTGGGAATATTATGCAATGGAACACTATATTGTCTTTTCCTATGAAGTGAACAAGTTTTGTATCTTTTTCTTTCCACCATTTTTCCCAATTTTCAGGATATAGTTCTTTTGTATTTGAAATATATCCTATTGGTGCGTCAAACCATACGTATAATACTTTGCCATCTGCTCCTTCTATCGGCACTTTTACTCCCCAATCCAAATCTCTTGTTACTGCTCTTGCTTGAAGGCCTTGGTCAATCCAACTTTTACATTGTCCATATACGTTGGTTTTCCATTCTTTGTGAGAGTCAAGTATCCATTCTCTCATAAATGTTTCGTATTCTTCAAGTGGCAAATACCAATGTTTTGTTTCTTTTAATTGAGGTTCTTGTCCTGAAAGTGTAGATTTTGGATTTATTAAATCGGTTGCTGAAAGGCTTGTTCCACATGCTTCACATTGGTCGCCGTATGCTTTTTCGTTTCCACAATGTGGGCAAGTTCCTGTTATATAACGGTCAGCAAGGAATGTATTTGTTGCTTCATCGTAGTATTGTTGAGAGGTTTTTTCTACGAATTTGCCTTTTTCATAAAGGTTTTTAAAGAAATCAGAGGCTGTTTCAGCGTGTATTTTTGATGATGTACGAGAGTATATATCAAAAGATATACCTAAATCTTGAAATGCTTGTTTTATGATTGCGTGATAGCGATCTACTATGTCTTGTGGTGTAAGACCTTCATTTCTTGCTTTGATTGTGATTGGTACTCCGTGTTCATCGCTTCCTCCTATAAAGAGTACGTCTTCATTCATCATTCTTAAATATCGTACATATATGTCTGCTGGCACATAAACTCCTGCTAAATGTCCTATATGTACAGGTCCGTTTGCGTAAGGCAAGGCTGTGGTTACGCAATAACGATTAAATTTATTATCTGTCTCTATGTATTTCATCTTTATTGTTTATTATTTTCTTGTTTTTCTATGTTTTCTTCTTCTATTATGTACAATGGTCTGTTGCGAACATCGTTATTTATTCTTGCTATGTATTCTCCTATTATTCCTATTGTGATTAGTTGCACTCCTCCTATAAACAAAACGCTTATTATCAAGGAAGTCCAACCCGATACTGCACTATCAAATATAAAGTGAGATATTAGTGCATAAACAATGGCGAGTAGTGAAAGTATTGCTGAGATTATGCCTATTGCTGAGGCCATTTTTAGTGGCTTATCGCTAAATGCTGTTATGCCATCAAAGGCTAAGCGTAACATTTTTTTGAGTGGATAGTTTGTTTTTCCATATAGGCGTGCATCTCTATGATATTCTACAAAGGTTTGCTTGTATCCTATCCATGAGATTTGACCTCTTATGTATTTTGACTTTTCTGGCATATTGCGAAGGTGGTTTACGATTACTTGGTCAATGAGTCGGAAATCTCCTACATCAACAGGGATTTCTATACTTGTCATTGCTGCAAGAAAGCGATAGAAAAGTTTTGCTGTTGCTTTCTTAAACCATGTTTCTCCTTCTCTTGTTTTTCTTTTTGCATAGACTACTTTGTAGCCTTCTTGATATTTTTTGTACATTTCAAGAATTAATTCGGGTGGGTCTTGCAAATCGCCATCTATTATAACGACTGCTTTGCCTTTACACATATCTAATCCTGCACTAACTGCAATTTGATGTCCGAAATTTCTTGAAAAACTAATGTATTTTACGTGAGAATCTTTCTCGGATATTTGTTTAATTACACTAAGCGTAGAGTCCTTGCTACAATCGTTTACAAAGATTATTTCGTATTTATCAGATATTTGAGATAATGTGTCGGTTAGTCTTTTATAGATTAGCGGCACATTTTTTTCTTCATTGTAACTTGGTACTATTGCTGATATTTCCATAATGATTGCAAAGAAAAATCTTCTCAATAGTGATAATTACTCACACTATTGAGAAGATTTTATCTTATTTTTTTATAATTGAAAAATTGTTATTATTCATTAACAATTAATTTGTTAACAAAAGTTTTTTCTTTGTTAGGTGTTATTGTTTTAACTACATATAATCCTGATTCAATTCCTTGAAGGTCTATTGTTTGGCTTGTAGAATTTACAACAAATGATTTCAACACTCTTCCTTGAATATCAATTAATTCAACAACACTACCCATTTCTGCATTGTTTAATGAAACAAGATTTGTAGCTGGGTTAGGATATAAAGTAATTCCTCCATTTTCTGCTTCATTTAAACCAGAAACTAATGTAGTGAAAGGAACAATTGTCATTTCTCCCCATTGCTCAGCTGCGTTTTGACCAATTGCAAAAGCATAATATTCTACTCCTGGTGTAAGATCAAGCCATTCCCAAACATCTGTTTCATATAACCAATAAGGTTGTGCTACTAACATAGTCATCAAAGAATCTTGTCCAATTTCATCTAATAATGCTTTTTCAACTAAACCATCTAAAAATCTAGAAGTTTGATCGTTTGGAGTAGCTGTCATAATAACAGAAGTTTCTGTTATATTTGATAATTCTATTGTAACAACGCTTGCTCCTTCTCCTCCTGCTTGTGGAGTAGTGCAAGTAGTCATAAGCACTTCTGATGTATCTGTTGCATTAACTGCAACAACATAAACAATATAATCTGTATTTGGAGCCATATCTGTCCAAGTATAAGTTGTATCTGATTCAACCCCTATTGACCATGCAACAACTAAATCTCTTAATGGCATACCGAACATTTGAACCCATTGATCCATTCCTCCAACTACATCAGCTAAGATATGATACTTTGTACAATTTTCATCCATATCAAAAGATGCTGTAATTGTTGTTGGTGTTAGGTTGTCAATTGTTGTTGTTACGTTTGGTGCTTGTGCAAATACGTTTAAGCCAAACACTAATGTTAATGCTAATGCTAAAATTTTCTTCATACTTTTCTTTGTTTTTTTTATTTGTTTATAATTTCTTTTATTTCGTTTATTATTTTTTGAGCTAATTTGTTGGCTGAGTCCAAGTCTTTACTTTCAGAATAAACTCTAATTATTGGTTCTGTATTACTTTTTCTTAGATGAACCCATTCTTTTTCTATGTTTATCTTTACGCCGTCTATGGTTGAAACTTCGTAGTCTTTGTATTTTTCAGCCATTTGTTCCAAAATAGAATCCACATTCATATCTTTTGTAAGTTCCATTTTGTTTTTAGAAATTTCATAATTAGGATAAGTTGCTCTAAGTTGCGAACAAGTCATTTTGCTTTTTGCAAGTAGAGTAAGGAATAAAGCAATTCCAACCAAAGCATCACGACCATAGTGAATTGCAGGATAGATAATACCTCCGTTTCCTTCGCCTCCTATTACCGCATTGTGCTTTTTCATCATTTCAACTACGTTTACTTCTCCAACAGCCGAAGCAAAATATTGTTGATTCTTAGCTTCTGTTACATCTCTCAATGCTCTTGTTGAAGACATATTTGAAACAGTTGCACCAGGAGTATGCTTCAAAACATAATCTGCAATAGAAACCAATGAATATTCTTCAACAAAAGGTTGTCCGTTCTCACTTACTATTGCTAATCTATCAACATCCGGATCGACAATAAAGCCAACATCACATTTTTTCGCTACTACTTCATTGCAAATCTGAGTAATATTTTCTGGAAGTGGTTCTGGGTTGTGAGGAAACACGCCTGTTGGCTCTTCATTCAAAGCAACAATTTCCTTAACTCCCAATGCTTTTAACAATTTGTTAAGAACAAATCCTCCTGTTGAACAAACTGCATCAAAAGCCACACGAAAACCTGCTTGCTTTATTGCTTCCACATCTACAAGTTCTAATGCCAATACTTTTTCTATATGTTTATCAACAGTGGTATCATCAGTTATGTATTTTCCTAAGTGTTCTACTTGTGCAAAATCATAGTTATCATCATCTGCTATTTCCAAAACTCTTTTTCCTTCGCTTGCTGAAATAAATTCTCCTTTATTATTTAAGAATTTAAGTGCATTCCATTGCATAGGATTATGACTTGCAGTAAGTATTATACCTGCATCTGCCTTTAAATCTGTAACTGCAACCTCAACAGTAGGAGTTGTAGAAAGTCCTGTATCGATTACATCAACTCCCATGCCCATTAATGTTCCTACAACAAGGTGTGAAACCATTTCTCCCGACACTCTTGCATCGCGTCCTAAGACTATTGTTATTTTTTCTTTACCATAAAGTTCTTTTATAAAAGCTGCAAATGCTGCTGTAAACTTTACTGTGTCAATAGGTGAGAGTCCTTCTCCAACTTTGCCACCTATTGTTCCTCTAAATCCTGAAATTGATTTTATTAAAGCCATAATATTTCCATTTTATCGTGCAAAATTAATCATTTTCTTTGTAAGAAAACAACTATTTATCTATTTGATTAACTTAAAGTTTAATTCTTCGCCCTCAACAAACATTTCAATCTTAGTATCCTGAGAAACCACTCCCTCTATTAAAAGCACTGATAATCTATTCGTTACATACTTCTGTATAGTCCTTTTTACAGGTCTTGCACCAAGAGATATATCATAGCCTTTCTCAGCTAAAAAATCAACTGCTTCAGTTTTTGCAATCAATTCTATGTTTTTTTCTTTAAGAATCTCCTTCAAACTCTTTAATTGCAAAGAAACAATCTCTCTAACTTGCGCTTTCATCAACGGTTTAAAAACTACAATTTCATCAATTCTATTTAAAAACTCTGGACGCATTGTTTTTCTCATCAACAACATTATTTCACTCTTCACTTCCTCCCATTTTGAAACCAAAGCTTCTTTATCCTTTTCCAAATATCCTTGTAAAATTTCAGAACCGATGTTAGAAGTCATAATTATTATAGTATTCTTAAAATCTACCACCCTTCCCTTGTTATCAGTCAAACGTCCGTCTTCCAAAACTTGTAAAAGAATATTAAAAACATCAGGATGAGCCTTTTCAATCTCGTCTAAAAGAACAATAGAGTAAGGTTTTCTTCTCACAGCCTCTGTTAAAAGTCCACTTTCCTCATATCCCACATATCCCGGAGGCGCTCCAATCAAGCGAGATACAGTATGACGCTCCTGATACTCACTCATATCTATTCTAATCATTAAATCATCTCTATCAAACAATTGTTCTGCTAAGGCTTTTGCTAATTCTGTTTTACCAACCCCCGTACTACCAAGAAAAGCAAAAGAACCAATCGGACGTCTTTCGTCATTAAGCCCCGAACGGCTACGTCTAATAGAATCAGCCACTGCTTTAATTGCTTCTTGCTGTCCAATAACTCTGCGATTAAGTTCTTTTTCAAGATTTAACAATTTTTCCTTTTCACTTTCCATCATCTTTGCCAAAGGAATGCCTGTCCAACGAGAAACAACCTCTGCTATATGCTCGTAATCCACCTCTTCTGTAATCAAAGCCCCCGAAACTTGAAGTTCTTTTAATCGTTTTTTATAATTTTCTAAATCTGTTTCGGCCTGTTTTATCTTTCCATAACGCAATTGTGCCACTTTACCATAATCTCCCTCCATTTCTGCTTTCTCTGCCTCAAACTTATATGCCTCAATCTTTTTAACCTCATCTTGAATTGCATCAACAAGTTGTTTTTGCGCCAACCACTTTTCTCTTAACACATCTCTATCCTTTTTATACGCCTCTATCTGCTCGGAAAGTTCCTTTATCTTTTTCTCGTCCTTTTCTTTCTTGATTGCAACTCTTTCTATTTCCAATTGCATTAGCTTTCTTTCCAACTCATCAAGCTCTTCGGGAGAAGAATCTATTTCCATACGAAGTTTTGCCGCCGCTTCATCAATCAAATCTATTGCCTTGTCGGGCAAAAACCTGTTTGTAATGTAACGATTCGACATTTGAGCTGCTGCAACTATTGCACTATCTTTTATTCTCACGTGATGATGCACCTCATATCTTTCTTTCAATCCACGAAGTATGCTTATTGTGTCTTCAACGCTTGGTTCGTCTATCATTACCATTTGAAAACGGCGTTCCAAAGCCTTATCTTTTTCAAAATATTTTTGATATTCATTAAGCGTTGTTGCACCTATTGCTCTCAATTCTCCACGTGCTAAGGCTGGTTTTAGGAGATTTGCAGCATCCATTGCACCTTCCCCTGCTCCTGCACCGACTAAGGTATGTATTTCATCAATAAAAAGTATTATTTCACCATTTGAGGCCACCAACTCGTTGATTACCCCCTTCAATCTCTCTTCAAATTCTCCTTTATACTTTGCTCCTGCTATCAAGGCTCCCATATCCAAGGAGTAAATCAACTTATCTTTTAAATTTTCTGGTACATCTTTCTTAAAAATTCTTTGAGCCAATCCTTCAGCTATTGCAGTTTTTCCAACGCCAGGCTCTCCTACTAAAACAGGATTATTCTTTGTTCGTCTTGATAATATTTGTAATACTCTACGTATTTGTTCGTCTCTTCCAATTACAGGATCTAATTTTCCATCTCTTGCTTCTGCTATAAGATTATGAGCAAAACGATTAAGATTTTCTAATTTTAATTTTGTTGTTTCCATACTTTTTGTTTTTAAATTCACACTTAAAACAGCAAAAAACATTCCGAGTTTAACAAAGCGCCAATTTGTCAGATTTTTTCTTTGTTTTTTTATTTTTTTTCTTTACTTTTTTCAAATTTTTCTTTGCTTTTTTTCATTTTTTCTTTGCTTTTTGTAACGATTTCTATTTTAAAATTGTCTTTTATTGTGATATAATGCTTATTTTTGCGTTAAGAATAAAAATCAAATAAGAAATAACTATGAAATATTTAAAAAGACAAGTATTATTGCTACTGATTGTTTTATTCAATCAACAAGCTTTTGCACAATATGATATAAAAATAGAAATATCCGATAGCAAAGACACAGCCCTTATATTAGGTTATTATTATCTTGACAAGACATACGCACTTGATACAGCATGGAATAAGAAAAACACCTTTACATTCAAATCCAAAGACAAGAAATTAGATAGTGGAATTTATTTTTTCAGCAATTTAAGTGGAAGATTTGTTGAAATAATGATACAAAACGAAGAAAAAATAAGACTAAAAACTAAGGAAGAGAATTGGAATAAATTTATGCAAGTAAAAAGCGGTAGCGATGAGCTAAAAGCTTATTACGAATATATGCAACACACAGAAATTGTACGAGAAGAAGCCAAAAAACTAAGCGATAAAAAAGTTGACAAGGTAATTTTTGACAAAGAAATGAAAGCCCTAAGCCTTGTAAACGATAGCATTAAAAATGCTTTTATAGAAAAATATCCCAACTATTTACTTTCAAAAGTGTTTAATGCCACAAAACCTATAACTATTCCCGACTTCCCTATGCCAAAGAAAGAAGACGGCTCAGCCGATTCATTAGAATGGAATTCTCAACGTTGGTATTATTATAAAAATCATTACTTTGACAACATAGACCTTTCTTGTGCAGGATTATTACGCACACCTAAAATGGTTTTCTTTCACAACTACAATCGTTATTGGGAAGAGATAATGAAGTATGAAAGAACCGACACAATAATTGATTATGCCCACAAAGTAATTGAAAAAGCCAAAGGCTCAAAAGCAATGACACGCTATCTTATCCACAATATAGCAGAACGCTATCTTCAAAGTCCATATATGGGACACGATAAAGTTTATGTAGAACTAATAAAAGCCTATTACGAAACAGGCATTGCCGATTGGGTTTCGCCCTCAGATATGGAAAAAAACATAGAAAGAGCACATAAATGGGAAAATCTACTTTTAGGAAAACAAGTACCTGATCTTGCTTGTATGGATTCTGCAAACGTATGGCATAACACAAGAGATTGCAATAAAGATTTTAAGATACTTCTCTTTTGGTCGCCAGGCTGTGGTCATTGTTCAGTAGAGGTTCCTAAGTATGACAAATTCTATAAAGAGAAAAAAGACATCTATTCGGTAGAGATATTTGCTATAAACACAGAAAGCGACCTTGAAGCTTGGAAGAAATTCATCAAAGAAAAAGACCTTCAATGGATAAACCTTAACGGATTGGTTGCAAACTATGATTGGAGAGAATATTTTGACGTAGAAAAAACGCCTATTATGTTCATTTTAGACAAAAACAACACAATAGTTGCAAAAAATGTACCTGCTGACAACATAGAACAAATAATTAAAGCAATAAAAGAAGGCAAATTCACCTATTAATAAAGACAAGTATGAAAAAACACATAATATTTTTAATACTTTTTTTAGCTATTTCTAATTTTATTTTAGCTCAAACCTCTCATTACAAGGTTACACTTTGGATTCATCAAATTGAGGATTCCACACTCTATGTTCACGGCTCGTATGGTGAGAAAGAAAATTTACTTCTTGACTCTTTGCAAATACAACCCGATGGAAGTTTTATTTTAGAAGGAGATTTTCAACAAGGAATTGTAGTATTATCAAATCGTTATCAACAATTCTTTTCATTTCTTTTGGACAAAAACCCTGTTTTCACAATAGACATGTATCCATACGGCTACTTTGAGGTAAAAGGTTGCAAGGAAAATGAATTATATCTTGAATACCAAAAACGAAACAGAGAATCAAAACAATTAACTCGTCAATACGAAAAAGAAATCAAAGAATTTCCTCAACAAAAAGACTCTCTTTCTTATCTTATTAAAACAACAAAAGCAAAATTCAATCAATATCAAAATGAATTTTTCAAAAACAATCCTAACAACCTAATGACTTCACTCTTGCTTTCTATGCAAAACCCTAAACCAAACCCAATGTTTTTTGAAAAAGGCAAACTAATTAAAGGAAAAGAATTAGATTATGCTTATGATTGCAGAATAAGATTTTGGGATAACTTCAACTTTCAAGACCAAAGAATAATCTCTACCCCTTATTTCTACAAAAAATTCAAGACCTATATTGAGAAAATAACAATGCAATCAGCAGATTCGGTTTATGTTGCATTAGAAGATTTCATTAATGCAGCCAATCAAAGAGGAGGTCAAATTTATTCTCAATACATAATCAATCTTTATTTAACAAAACTACCATTAATGCCATTTTCTTTTAACGAACATCTCTATTTACAAATCGTTGAAAACCTAATCAACAAAGGAAAAACCCCTTGGTTAAGTCTTAGCGATATTGAAACTCACAATATAAACACACAAGCAATAAAACCTTTTCTTCCTGGCAATAAATTTCCAAACATAAACTCACTTTACGATTTAGAGGCCAAATACACAATCATTCATTTCTACTCTTCAACTTGCGAGAGTTGCAAAAAAGACATTGATGATTTAATTAATTTTTACAACGACGACTCTAAGACTTATGATGCTCAGATAATTTCTATAAATGTAGGAGAAGAAACCTCAGAAAGTCCTTTTGCTTGGACAAATTGGCAAATTGACCCTCAAATTCTAAAACAAAAACACTCAATAGACATAATTCGCACCCCTGAGGTATATATATTGGATAAGGATAAAACAATATTGAACAAAACTGTTATTTATTCTCACATCAAAAAAGCAATAAAAGACTGGGAAGGCTTTTAATCAAAGATATTCATCTGCTTTGGCTTGAATAATTCCAATTGATTTTCTGCCTCTGTTTTTATTGGCTCTACGTTTTCTACCAAGAAATCGTGCAAAATCTTTTTAATTGCTCTTTTAGGTGTAGATTTATTTGACAAACAATACTTTATCAGCAATTTTTCATCCTTTGCAGACAATACAAGTTTTATATTTTTAGGTTTTTGCTTTTTCATTTCTGAAAATTTTCTCAACTTTGTAGATTAAAGTGCGAAAATACAAAAAAATAATGGAACTTTACAAAAAACTAAAAGACAATTCAAATAATTTTTTCTTAATGGCAGGTCCTTGCGTTATTGAAAACGAGCAAATGCCTTTTGAAATATGCGAAAAACTCAAAGAAATATGTGAGAAATTAGATATAGATCTAATATTTAAAGCCTCATATAGAAAAGCAAATCGTTCAAAAATTGATTCATTCAGTGGAATTGGCGATGAAAAAGCCTTAAAAATCCTTGGCGAAATAAGAAAAAAATACGCTTTACCTGTTGTTACCGACATACACTCGGCAGAAGAGGCAGAAATGGCAGCAGAATATGTAGATATTCTTCAAATCCCTGCTTTTCTTTGCCGACAAACCGACCTTTTACTTGCAGCAGCAAAGACAAATAAAATAATAAACATAAAGAAAGGGCAATTCCTATCGGCTCAATCAATGAAACACGTTGCCGACAAAGTACTTTCTGTTGGTAATGAAAAGATTATTCTAACCGATAGAGGAACGATGTTTGGTTATCAAGACTTAATTGTAGATTTTCGTTCAATTCCAATTATGCAATCATTCAATCTTCCTGTTGTAATGGACATTACTCATTCACTTCAACAGCCTAATCAATCAGAAGGCGTAAGTGGAGGAATGCCTCAAATGATTTCTACAATTGCAAAAGCAGCAATAGCAGTTGGAGCAAATGGAATATTTATGGAAACTCACCCTAACCCAAGCCAAGCTTTAAGCGATGGGAAAAATATGCTTGCATTAGACCAAGTAGAAAGCCTATTGGAAAAACTAATCAAAATAAAGAAAGCATTATATTAAAGAAAAAATCAAAATAAATTACGTACCTTTGCATTTATAATAACAAAAGCATTATGGAATACAATTTCTTAAAATCAGAAAAACAAGGAGCGATTCTTATTCTTACGATTTCGGCTCCAAAATCGCTTAACGCATTAAACTCAACTATACTTGCAGAAATAGATAGTTTTGTTTCTAATATAGAAAAAGACACAAGAGTTTTAATAATCACAGGAGATGGTGAAAAATCCTTTGTTGCAGGTGCCGACATTTCGGAAATGGCAAACCTTAATCAAGCAGAAGGAGAAGCCTTTGGCAAAAGAGGAGCAGATGTGTTTAGAAAAATCGAAACACTTCCTATTCCTGTAATTGCAGCCGTTAATGGATTTGCATTAGGTGGCGGTTGCGAGCTTGCAATGTCTTGTGATATTAGAATATGTTCTGCAAATGCAAGATTCGGACAACCTGAAGTTGGATTAGGTATAGTACCTGGATTCAGCGGAACTTATCGTCTTACAAAACTTGTTGGAATGGGAATGGCAAAACAACTAATCTTCACAGGCAAACCAATAAAAGCAGACGAAGCTCTAAGAATAGGATTAGTAAATGCAGTTTATGAACAAGCCGACCTTATGAATGAGGCAATCAAAATGGCAGAAAGCATAATTGCAAACGCACCTTTGGCAGTTTCTTTCGCAAAAGAATGTATAAATGAAGAGTATGACCTTTGTGCAGACGAAGCAATAGCGTATGAAACAAAACTTTTTGGAAAATGTTTCGCAACACAAGATCAAAAAGATGGTATGCGTGCATTCTTAAACAAAGAAAAAGTAGAATTTCAAGGCAAATAATAATTAACAATTAAAATATTAAAGAAATGAAAATTTGTATAATAGGAACAGGTACAATGGGTAGCGGCGTGGTTCAAGCATTTGCACAAGCGGGAATGCAAGTAATTGTAAAAAGCCGTAGCCAAGCAAGTTTAGATAAAGCAGTTGCAAGAATCAGCAAAGGATTAGCTAAACTTGTTGAAAAAGGTAAAATAGAACAAGCCTCAATGGACGCAACACTTGCAAACATCAGCACAACAACTGAATACTCTCAACTTGCAGATGTTGATTTAGTGATTGAAGCAGCAGTAGAAGAAATGGAATTAAAGAAAGAAGTTTTTGCAGAACTAAGCAAAATTTGTAAGCCAGAAACAATTTTCGCAACAAACACTTCATCTCTTTCAATAACTGAAATAGCTGCTTGCACCGATCGTCCAGAAAGATTCATAGGAATGCACTTTTTCAACCCAGCTCCTGTGATGAAACTTGTAGAAGTAATAAAAGGACAAAAAACAAGCGAAGAAGTTTGCGAAAAAATAGTAAATCTTGCAACCGAAATAGGAAAAGTTCCTGTTAAAGTAAACGAAGCACCAGGCTTTGTAGTAAACAGAATATTGATTCCTATGGTTAATGAAGGAATTGGTATATTAGCAGACGGAGTTGCAAGTGCTGAGGAAATTGATACTGCAATGAAACTTGGTGCAAATCACCCTATGGGACCTCTTGCCTTAGGAGATTTAATCGGATTAGACGTTTGTCTTGCTATTATGGAAGTATTATACAATGAATACGGCGATTCAAAATATCGTCCTCACCCATTGTTACGCAAAATGGTAAGAGCAGGACTTCTTGGTAGAAAAACTGGCGAAGGATTCTATAAATATTAAAATTAAATATTGCAATAAAAAAGCCGAATCGTTTTTTGATTCGGCTTTTTCTTTTTTATCCTACTCCTAAGTCAAGATTATTTAAAAGCACTTCTACTTTTGGATTGTCTTTTATTTGAGGGTAGATTTCTTTTTCAAACCATTGAGCAAGTTCTTCATCTCTTTTTACTTGCGTTGTGTTGTTGCAAAAAAGATTTACACTAAAATATTCAAAATATCTTAGAGCCAAATCAATATCTCTTTGTATTCTTTCTTTCTCCTCTCCTTTTGTGCAACAAAGTAAGCACACTCCTTGAAAATATCTTGCAACATCTTCCACCGTTACTTCTTTTGCTACTCCCTTATTCCACTTTTCTCTAAGCTCTGCATCAAATGTTTCTATTCCACAGCGAAATTTCACCCTAACTCTTGGAAATAATTTCGCAAAATCCTCTAATTGATTACGAAACATATAGTGCATTTCAAACCAAAGCGTGTGAATGTGTTTTTTTTCTACAATAGCGTTTATTAAATCTATGGTTTGAGAATCCAACTCTATTGCCGAGCCTGAGTTTATCACGTCTAAAACTCCATAAACGCCCGTTACCTTACTTAAAACCAAGCGATTTGTTTCAAACGGAGAGGAATTTCTATCTAAATGATAGTCGCAAAAAGTACATTTGCCCCATTTACAACCTTTTGATTGCAAAAGCACAAATTCTCTTGGCATTTTCTCGTGTATAAGTGAATATCTTTGCATAGGGTTTTATCCTTTTATGTAGCGTTTCAACCAACCTATTGACATATAAGCCAAAGGCGTTCCACAAAAGGCTTCAATCAATAGTTTTATGCAATATTGCGAAAGAATCATCAAAAGCAAATCGTGTGTAGAAACAACTCCCAAGAAAGCAATCAACACAAAAGGCAAGGTATCTAATAAATATCCAACTACCGAACTAAGAATTGTTCTTACCCAAAGATGACGTCCTTTCATTTTAATCTTGATTTTCTCCATAAACCAAGCGTTTGACAATTCTCCAAGCAAAAATCCCACTAAGGAGCCTAAGACAATTCTCGGCACGTATGAGAAAACTTGATTGTAAGCAGTGCTTGTTTCGCCAAGATATTCGGGCGAAGGAAGCCAAACGCCAATTTGAGTGCAAAGGACTAAGATTACATTGCAGATAAAAGTAATCCAAATCACTTTTTTTGCAGTTCGATAGCCCCAAATCTCTGTTAGCACATCGCCAAGCATATAAGCAAAAGGAAAAGTGATAGTTCCTGCATCAAAATAAACAAGTCCGAAAATGCCGATAACTTTTACCGCCATTATGTTTGAAACCAAATAAAGCGTAACAAAGAGTGCAGTTACGACAATTAAAGAAGAATATCTTCTATCTCGGTTTTTTAAAGGGTTTTCCGATACCTTATCCATAAGAGTTTTATTTTTTTTGCAAAGGTACAAAAAACCAAAAAATAAAAGCAAAGAAAAAATCAAAAAAAGTAAAGAAAAAAAAGAAAAAAGTAAAGAAAAAAAATTTTTTTTCTTTGATTTTTTTCTAACTTTGCAACTTGTTTTAAATCTTGTTAATATGAAAGAACAATTAGAATCTCTCAATTCCGTATCAATAAACTTTGGAGAGAGTGGAATAATGATAGTAAACATTATCTTAGCCTTTGTAATGTTTGGAATTGCTCTTGGAATTAAAGTTGAAACTTTTAAAGAAATCTTCAAAAAACCAAAATCCATAATAGTCGGTATTTTATTACAATGGGTAGCTCTTCCTCTTATCACAGTTATTGTTGCTTTGGCATTGAGTTCTTGGATTACTCCTATGATTGCTCTTGGAATGATATTAGTTGCTTCTTGTCCGGGAGGAAATATGTCAAATTTTATGTCCTCTTTATCAAAAGGTAATGTTGAACTTTCTGTTTCTTTAACTGCTATTACTACTGCTGCTGCTCCTTTTGTAACCCCTTTTAATTTCTTTCTTTATTCTTCTATTTACACCTATGTCATAAACATAAAAAATGATATTCCAACTCTCGTAATTCCTTTCTTTCCTATGTTGGAACAGATACTTTTACTTTTAGGTATTCCTATTGTTTTGGGAATTTTGTTTGCTCATTACTTCCCTAAGGCTACAAAAAAGATAAGTAAACCTGCTCAAATCCTCTCTATTTTATTGTTTATGGGAATGATAGTTGTTTCTTTTGCACAAAACTTCCAAATTTTCATTGATAATATTTTCTATGTTTTCTTCATAGTCTTATTCCACAATGCTTCTGCATTAGCAATAGGTTATTTTGGAGCAAGATTTTCAAAGCTACCAAAGAAAGATGTGAAAACCTTAACGATAGAGGTAGGAATACAAAACTCTGGTTTAGGACTAATCCTGCTTTTCAATCCTGCAATCTTCCCTCCTGAAATATGGCATGGGCATTATGGTGGAATGCTCTTTATAACTGCTTGGTGGGGAATTTGGCATATTATATCGGGTCTTTGTGTTTCGTTTTATTTTCTCAAAAAGAGTTAGTTATGGCTAAGAAAAAAATACAAGATTTTAATTTCTTTTATTGGTTTTTGCGTTATTACGTAGATTTTTCCTTAAAACTCTCTTACAGAAAAATAATCTATGTAGGCAAAGAAAACATTCCGCAAGATGGAGCTATTATTTACGCTCCAAATCACACAAACGCATTAATGGACGCCTTGATTGTTTTGGCATTAGACAGAAAGCCAAAAGTATTTGTTGCGCGTGCCGATATTTTTAAAAACCCAACTCTTGCAAAAATCTTTACTTTCCTAAAAATTATGCCAATAATGCGTCAAAGAGATGGATATAATGAGGTAAAGAAAAATCAAGAGATAATTCAAAAATCAATAGATGTACTAAACGACAGAATACCTTTTTGCATTTTTCCAGAAGGTACACACAATACAAAACACTCTCTACTGCCTCTTTCAAAGGGAATTTTCAAAATAGCATTTCAAGCTCACGAAATAATGCCACAAATGCCCCTTTATATCGTCCCAACGGGATTAACATACGGCGACTTTTTCCGTTTTCGTTCCACTGTAAGAGTAGAAATTGGCAAACCAATAAAGGTAAACGACTTTATAAAGGAAAATTCAGAGCGTTCAGGGCAAGAACAAATCAACTTAATGAAAGACTTGCTTTCAAAACGCATTCGTTCTTCAATTCTCTACATACCAGAAAACCAAGAATATGAAGCAACTTACGAAATATGTAAAATAACACAAGCCTTTGAAGAGTCGCAATTACTTAAAGCAAAAGCAATCAAAAGAAAACAAACACTTGACTTGCAACTCTTCGCAAACAACAACACATTAAAACAATTAAACGATTTAAAAAACACTGCACCAGAAAAAATAAAAAAATTACTTTCTCTTGGTGAAGAAGCAAAAACACTACGCCGAGAAAAAAACATAAGTATTGAATCAATAACTAATAGACATTCAGTTTCCGTACGTATAATCAATACTTTAATTTTTCTACTTACTCTACCTTACACAGTTTCTGTTTCAATACTTTCTTTACCTATGGTTTTAATTTGTAAATTCATCTTTACACTTTTAAAAGACCCTGCTTTCAAAAATTCAATAAGATTCTTAATTTACTTATTACTATGGCCTATTCTAATGATTGTTTACTCCATAATTATTTGTTCTCAATTACCTTGCCTTTTATCTATCATCACAATCATACTTCTATTGCCTGCACCTATAATCGCCCACACAATAAGCCGAGCAGCAAGAATAATCATCTCCGATATAAGACTTTTAAAAACAAAAAGACTAAGGGAACTTCACAAACAAATAAGGGAAATAGTAAAGGGATAGGTTTTAAAATAACTACTATTTCTTACACTTATAGCATAAAAATTTCTAATTTATTTTTCCACCTCTCCCAATCAGGCATTTCCTTTTGTAATAATTCCCAAAATGCGTTTGTATGGTTTGGGTGTATTAGATGACATAACTCATGAGTAATCACATACTCAATACAAGGTCGAGGAGCCATTATCAATCGTGTATTGAGAATTATTTTCCCCTTAGGAGTACAACTTCCCCATCTATTTTTCATTTCCTGAATATATAAAGAAGATGGTTTTACACCATATTTAGAAAAACGTGCAATAATTGGTTCTGCATATTCAATAAATTTACTCTTAGCATGTTGTTTATACCATTCTTTCATCAATTCTTTTGCCTTACTTTTAGGAGAACATACTATTTCAAAATATCTTCCTTTATATCGTACGCTATTAGGCTTTCCCTCTTCAATTCGCAATAAGAATTGACGACCAAGATAATAATGAGATTCTCCACTAATAAACCTTTTTTCAGGTGAACGTTCTCCTAATTCTTTAAAATAACGCTGTTGTGTTAAAATCCATTGTGCTCTTTTCAATACACGTTGTTCTATCATTTCTGTTTTTGCATCAATTGGAGCCAACACTTCTACATTACCAGACGGATAAACTTTTATCCCTAGCGTTTTACGATTCGAATATTTCAATCTGTATTCTATTTCATGTAAACCAAATATAATTTTACTATCCATTAACGAAACCATTTTGAAGCAACATCCACAGAATTGTCAATAATATAATCTATATCCTCAAAAGATAACGGAACACTATATTCTTTTTTTATCACATCTATTAGAAAATCTTCTAATTCTAACTTCATAGTTCCTATAAGTCTATCATTAGAAAAACAATCTACAATAATATGTCCCTTAATAATTTCATCTATCTTATTTGCCGTTATTAAAGCTATATCTGTAAAATCAAAGTCTTCAACATTTTGACAAACTCTTTTATAAACTTCTAATACTAAACCGAAATATGCTCTACCAGCATTGTTATTTTGCAAAGATTCTGGAATTTCACTATCCGTATGATTTAAAACCTTTTGCATAATATCTTCTGCTCTTTTCAAATATTCTGCCTCACTTATACGACCTTGCTTATACTCTTCAATAGTTTCTTCTAACATTTTAGAGAATTTTTTAAAGAAAGCAGGATCTGTATCCATACTCTCTGTTATATATTTTGCTGTTCTTGAAGCAATCGTATCCGCCTTTGCTGTTTTACCTACAATCTTTTCTACCTCTTCCGAAAACTTCTCTTTATCAAATATATTAACCAAATCAGTAATCACTTGTACATCTCCACTTTCGATATGTGTATCTATAAGTTTTTGAATTTGTCCTTCATACTGAGAAAAACAAATTGTATCCGAATACCTTTCTTGAACTGCTCTTCGAATTTTAAGAAACATAGCTAAATCACTTTTATAACGATCTATCTGTTCTTGTGAAGTTGTTTTATAAAAATCTATTGAAGAAAGAGCTATTTTCAAAGTGCGAGTATAATCAGTTAATTTTTCATAAAAGATATTTCGTATATCGTCTAATCGTAACACTTCTCCGTAAGCCTCTAAATCATTATTATTTTTAACAGATTTAAAAATATCCCAAACATCACTATGACGCTGTGAAATCTTTTCAACTTCTTCGGCTATATCAGTATACGTTCCATCAATATCTTCTTTATCAAATTCAGTATATATCTCCAAAGCATCTTGCAAATTACAAAAAACTCCATAATAATCTACAATATAGCCAAAGTCTTTATCATCACAGACACGATTTACCCTTGCAATAGCTTGCAGTAATGTATGATCTTTAAGTTTTCTATCAAGATATAATACTGTATTTTTAGGTTCATCAAATCCTGTTAATAATTTATCTACCACTATTATAATTTCCAGTTTATCACTATTTTTAAATCTATTAATGATATTTTGTTCATATTTTTTAGGAGTTCCATGCTCGTCCATCATTTTTTTCCAAAATACCAATTCTGTATTTGAAGTTTCTCCAAACGCAATATCCTCACCCTCTCTTGTGTCAGGTGATGTAATAAGAACCTCCGATGAAACCAGACCAATCTCATCAAGAAACTTTTTATACATAATAGCAATTCTCTTTCTTGGAGCTACTAATTGTGCTTTAAACTTTGAGCCCTGCCAATTCTTACTAAAATGTTGTGATATATCCCAAGCAATAGCATAAACACGTTGTTCTGCTTGATTTATCTGATCAGCACGACTAAACTTTTTCTTCATATCTGTTCGTTGTGCATCTGTCATCCATTCACAAATACGTTCAAAGTATCTATCTATTGTTTCCGCATGCACCTTTTGAGGCACCATACGTCCTTCATACAATAAAGGCACAACTGCACCATCTTTTACAGCCTGATCCACAGTGTAAATAGGTTTAATTATACCTCCAAATCTTGTAGCCGTACTTTTTTCTTTTTTCATCAACGGAGTACCTGTCATAGCAACAAAACAAGCATTTGGTAAAGCCATATTCATTTTTATACCCATTTCCCCATACTGACTACGATGTCCTTCATCTATTAAAACAAAAATATTTGGATCAGTTAATGGCGATTTCAATCCCCTAACAGCTGTTTCAAACTTATTTATTATAGTTGTAATTACCGTAGAAGTTTTGCTTTCCAACAACTTCACAAGAACGCTTCCTGTTGTAGCATTCTCTACCTGCACTTGACATTTTCTAAATGTTGTTGTTATTTGTCTATCAAGGTCAGTACGATCTGTTACTAGAATTATACGAGGATTTTTTATTGATTTATCAAGCAAAATAGCCTGTGCCAACAAGACCATAGTCAAAGACTTACCAGAACCCTGAGTATGCCAAATTACACCACCACGCCTTTTACCTCCTTCAATATTACGCACACGTTCCATAACCTTTTTAACAGCAAAATACTGCTGATAGCGTGCTACTTTCTTTATGCCGTCATCATATAATGTAAATCCATACATCAACCTTAATAATCTTTCAGGACGACAAATATTATATATATATGTATCTTGTACAGATGGAGTCAATGGAGCATCATATTTTTTCTCTATATATGATTTCACATAACCATATCGTTCACTAAACAGCTTAGGATTTATGTATTTCTCATTCACTTTTTCTGCTAACTTGTAACCATACAACTCCTCTGCATTCTTATCAGCAAATTGTTCTGTCCATTTACTCCAAAACTTTTCAGGTGTAGCAGTTGTTGCATAACTTACATCATTAACATTAGTAGCCAACAACAATGCAGAATAAACATACAGCGAACGTATGCCATCTTCTTTTTGATTGCGAAGATGTTGTGAAATAGCCTGTTTAAGTGAATCCTTTATATCAGGTCTCTTACACTCTATCACACAAAGAGGAATACCATTTACAAACAATACAATATCGGGACGATATGTATCTGTCATACCTGTACGACTTACAGCAAATTCTTCTGTTACATGAAACACATTCTTTTCTATATTATTCCAATCAATATACTGCATCACATAACTTTTCTTGTCGCCATCAACAATTTGCTCAAGAGTCTTTCCCGCAGTTAAAAGGTCGTATGCTGTCTGCGAAGCTGTCATATATCCCTCTGACATTGGAAGGTTTCGTAAAGCCTCAATGCCAGCAGATATATTTTGCTCCGAAAACACTGTTGTGCGTTGCGAACTAACTTGCACAGTATTTATATTCCTTAATTGATTACGCAATATAGGTTCCAATAACACATTACTTGTGTTTCCGCCTCGCAATTCCATTACCTCAGCAGGCGACAAATAAGTATAACCTAACTTTTCCAACATCATCAATGCCGGAATTTGACTAATATGGTCTTCTTTAAATGAGAGTGTCATAGATTATTTTTTATTTACTACGCCAAATGGAATGTGAACAGCAGGTATCTTATCCAAATGATCTAGATGACCCATTTGGTCATCAAAATAAATATGTGGCCGCATTACATTCAGTACTCGACTCTTGGCAATACCACCCAAGAAAAAAGCTTCATTGATATCAATACCCCAAGAGTTTAAGGTATTAATCATCCTCTCGTGAACAGGAGCATTTCGCGCAGTTACAATAGCGGTTTTAAGCATCGGTGTATATGAGGCATCTTGGTCTGCTTTTTTTGCTTCTAGCTTTTGATAAAACGATATTTTTTTTAGCAAATCTATGACCGGACCTGCATTAAGAGGAATATCAGACCTCTCAGATTCGTATTGTTGGTATTTCGGCAACCCATCTTGTTGATAAATCTTTTCAGACTCATCATCAGCAAGAACACCATCAAAGTCAAATGCGATTCTTAATTCATTATCGTCTTCATCGTCTATTACGGTGGTATTAAGCACCATTCCAGCTGCTAATCTGTGTGCAATAGCATCATCAACATCGCTTTTATTGGCTGACAAAAACAATGATGTATTAAAAGAAGGCAGGTATTTAAAATGAGGTTGTCCGGAAGTAAATCCGGCTCTCGTAATGTCCAATCCATAATGAGCAATAGAATTAAATGCCCTCAATCCTGTTTCGGGACTATTTTTAGACATTAATATTACCTCAACAGGCTTTTCTTCGGGGAAATGAGTATTCAAGGATAGAAGGCGTTTAATAAACGGGAAAGCGACTCCCTTATCAAAAGGCTTGTTTACATTCTTGCCCTGATATTCTTTATATGCCTTTAACCCTTGTGCCTGAAATATACTATCCGACTCTGTTAAATCAAACAGAGCACTTGAAGCGACAGCAATTACTAGTTTCTTCTCAATAGGATATGCCATAGTTATAAAGTTTTAAAGTTTCTAAATTTTTACTCGTGTTTTTCCTGTTAATAATTGTTGCATAAGACCACGCTTTTGAAGACGCAAAGCATCTAACGTTTTGCTATGAATAGCGATTTCTTTATCTGCCGTACTCAGCACCTCCGCAATCGCCTTTTGTTCGGAAAGAGAAGGGCAAAGTAGTTTGATACGCTCTATATCTTTTGGAAACACATGAGGTTGTGCCCCTCCAACTTGAAGAGAATATATATAGAGTTGATTATATAATAATAGGTTGTATAAAAAAATAATGTTGCTCTTTGTATGCATCTCTTTAACAACAGAGCAATCTGATGCCCAAATCTTGTGTGGGTAATATGAAATATATCCTGCATACGCACCACTAGCACTTATTGTAACTACATTTTCATCGGTATATTCATTATGTGAGTATGGACTATCTTTACCACCCGCAATAACTGGATATATACCACATTTTACATATTGATAAGTTAATGATTTTCCTTTTTTGATTTGTGCTATTTCTCCCAATTTTACTTTTTGCCAAGGCTCCGTAAAACCATGAAGACGAATTTTGCCTGTAAGAAGGCGTTGCATCAAGCCACGCTTACGCAATTCCAACTTTTCAATAAGTAAATTTTGCTTCTCAATCGCCTCGTCCCAAATTTCCAATATCTCCGCAATCTTTTTTTGTTCTGCAAGAGGAGGTACAGCTAGTTTAATATTTTCAAAATCACTTTTATTTATAATAGGTACTGCCTGCTCACCTGCCAACATTCTGATTTGTCCTGTCCTGTACAATAATACATAATAAAGATACTCATTATCATTTTTACATATTACCGCATTTATCTGCTGATTTGAAGATAATTCACAAGGAGCTATACCTATTTTACCAATAGTTGAACCAATGCAGGTATACAATACTGCACCTTTTGGAATTTTACGAGATTTGTTATATCCTTTTGAGGACAACATCTTTTCAGTGCAATAAATGTATTTCTGTCTATCAGATAAATCTGCTGGACTAACAAACATATACTCATTACCATAGTTAGAAGCATCAGTAGTAGGTGGCGTACTTCCTGTAACAACTTTACCAATATCCTTTACTCTTTTCACCTCCCAGTCCTGCGGAATTATTCCCACAGTCGAATCTTTATAGCCTACAGGTATATTATTTTTGGTTGTCGTCATTAGAAATATTTTTTAATACATCTCCAACAGTATGAGCAATATTCAATGCATTATCTATATCCTCTTGCTCCTCTGTTTCACTTGTGGCTTTTATGATATTGCCAATAATATCCACCAATTTATTATAATCATCTATATTACTCATCACTATTCTTTTTTTCTTTTAACATTTTTCGCTGTTTTGCCTCTACGCTTTTTATGCTATCAGCAACAGGAAGATCTTCTGGCATTGTGCCTCCAAGTTCTTTAATTGTTTGGCGAACTTTTTTACCTACTTCATAATGAGTTTTATTAGCAAGATTCTTGCCTTTTATATTTTCTCTACGCAATTTATCCTCTGTTTGCGTTGCTCGGAAAAGGTTTGCAGCTAATTCTGTACTTCCCATATGATCAAGTATCTTTTGACTTTTCTTTAATCCTTTGCGTTCGTGTATTTCTTGTGCTCCAAGTCCTCCGTATAATCCTTGATACCCATAATTTTGAAATATAGCATAATCTCGAGGTTCTATAATCCCTGCACCTTTTGCAGCATCTGCCAATTGTGAATTATGTTTTGCCATCTCTTCTCGAAGAAACAATCGTTTTTCTTCCTCAGTAGATAAGCGATTATACTCTTCCATTTGCTGAACTTCTGCAATGCGAGTTTGAATAGCAAAGTACGTTTGAGCTTGTGCTACAATAGTTTTGTTCGGGTCTGCATTCTGAACCGTCAAATAGCATGCGTAACGAGTAAGTTTAATCGTATCGATAGGGCGTTGTGCACCTGAACCAATAATAACCATTTCGGTGATGTCACCGAAATGGTCTAAAACCTCATTGCCACTATTTAAGCAAGCCTCTTTGGCTTTATTTATTACAGTTATAAAGTTTCTATAATCAGCATATTCTAATATCTTTGCCAAGTCTCTTGATGACCAATACTCAACACCATTTTCATCTATTTTCTTTATGCTTTCAAATGTGGCAGTAGCCTTTTTTGTTAATCTTGTCCCCATATTCTTTTTTTTATATTCCTAACTCCTTTAAACACTCTTTCATCTTTTCTTGCACATCAACAAGTTCTGCTTCGAGAGAGTTAATTTCTTGTTGAACAGCAAGAATATCAATTTCCGCTTCTTCTTCATAAGTATCAACATAGCGAGGGATATTTAGGTTATAATCATTATCCTTTATTTCTTTATGTGTGGCGATGTAAGCATATTTATCTTCTACTACTCCTTTTAACAGTTTACCATCAGCAAATTTACGATAGGTTGAAACAATATGCTCTATATCTGTATCACGAAGACGATTTTGGTTTTTACCATTTTCAAATTCGCGACTTGCATCAATAAAAAGTACTTCATCGCACTTCTTTGCTTTATTGAAAATTGCAATAGCGGCAGGAATACCTGTTCCATAGAAAAGATTTGCAGGCAATCCAATAACCGCTTCAAGTAAATTTTCCTCTACTGTTTGTTGACGAATTTTTCCTTCACCTGCTCCTCTAAATAAAACACCATGAGGAATAACTACTCCTACTTTACCATGTTCGTTTGCTACCTCTAACATATGACTAATAAAAGCCCAATCGCCTTTACTCTTAGGAGGAACACCTCGCCAAAAACGATTATATTGATCATTAGCAGCTTCATCTGCTCCCCATTTATCCAAAGAGAAAGGAGGATTTGCAACGACGGTGTCAAATTTCATAAGAGCATCACCATCTTTTAGTTTTGGATTCCTAAGTGTATCGCCCCAACGAATTACAGCGCTATCGAATCCATGTAATAACATATTCATCATAGCCAAAGCCCAAGTGCTACCATTCAACTCTTGACCATAAAGAGAAAAATTATTTGAACCAACTTCACGACCTGCCTTTATAAGCAAAGAACCTGATCCACAAGTAGGATCACAAATACGTGAACCAGGTGCACTTTTGGTTAATTTAGCAAGAAGAGTAGATACTTCCTTAGGGGTAAAGAATTCTCCTGCTTTTTTGCCGGCATCACTTGCAAAATTCTCTATAAGGAACATATAAGCATCTCCTATAATATCATTATTTTTGAGATGTGATTCATCAAATTGCAACTTCTCATCAGCAAAATCTTCTAATAATTGTTTCAATCTTACATTACGATCCTTTACCTCTCCAAGATTACTATTATTAAAACTAATATTATGAAAGACTCCACAACCGTCTTCGCTACTTAGTTTTTTTCTATTGGCATTTTCTAAATCTGTAAGTGCGATATCTATCAACTCTCCTATATTTACAGCATTACGATTATCAAAAAGATAATAGAATGAACTTGTTTCTGGAACTTGAAAACTTTCCCTATTCATAGCTCGTGCCACACGTTCTTTATCATCTCCATAACGTTGCAAATATTCATTATACTTTGATTTATTTACATCACTAATATATTTTAGGAAAAGCATAGTAAGGATGTAATCCTTATATTGACTAGGATCAACTACGCCTCTAAAAGTATCACAGGCTTTCCATACGATTTTGTTTATTTCATCTTGTGTAATCTTTGTACTCATAACTATATATTTTTTAATATTTTACAATCTAATATTTGTTTACGCTTTTCAGCAATAGCTTTATACAACTCTTGTTCTTTTTTTTGGAGTTTAAAAAGTTCTATATATTTTTTCTGCTTTTCAACTAATGGGATTGGTATTTCCAACTCGCTTAACGTAGCTTTCGATATAGACATTATAGAAGTACCACGAGATTGCATTGCCAAAGCCTTTTGAATTATCGGTAAATTTATATACCATGCCACATATTCAGGAAGAATATCGTTCTTATTATGTAAACGTATCACTAAAAACGATGGTGAAGCGACACAATTTTGCTCAGTCTTTGGAACCATAACACAAATATTATTACTACCCTTAGAGGCTAAAAGCAAATCCCCTTCATTTAACAAATGCTTTGTATTATCAACGTTTATTGAAGGCTGAATTATATTTTTAAATACTCCATAATCATCAAAATCGCTTTGTTGAAAATATAGAGCATTTGGAGTAAAAGCACTTTTTGCAAATACCCCTGTCTGAATTGTAGCTATATCACGTAATTTTACCATTACACTTTAATTTTTATGCTACAAAATTAAAAATTTCTATTTCAACAAACAAATTTTTCTCAATAATAATTCTACTAAATTTACAATCTAAAATACTTTTACCTGAAAATTAGAAATTTATTGTTTAGAATAATTATTCTTTAAAGTTAAAAAAATATTATAATAATTACACAAGAAAAAAAGTAAAGAAAAAATCAAAAAAAGCAAAGAAAAAAAAGATTTTTTCTTTGAAAAAATTTCAGAAAACAAAGAGTTTTTTACTACTTTTGTAACAGAAATTTAATAGTATCTTTATGGGCAAGACTGTAACTACTTATTTAATTGATGGAGATCCTAAGGGAACTCAATATGCTTTTATTAGCAATAAAATTTGTCAAATGTTTGTTGTGCCTCGTTCTAATCTTGCTTATCTCAACACGCAAGAGAAGTTGCAAAAGCCTGCTTTTTATATCTTGCTTGGAGAAGATGAAACAACAAAACCGCAAGCCTATATAGGAGAGACAGAAAATTTTCGTGAACGTGTAAAGGATCATGACTCTAAGAAAACTTTTTGGCAAAAGGCTCTTATCTTTGTTTCAAAGGATGCTGATATGACAAAGGCTGATGTACAATATTTAGAATATAAAGCTATTGAATTGGCAAGGAAAACAAATGCTTATGTGTTGAGTGATAATAAACAAACGCCAAAGTCTCCTAATTTGCCCGAGTATCAAAAAGATTCTATGGACGAATTCTTTGATGATGTTAAGTTTTTGGCATCGTTTATCGGTTGCAATATCTTTGAAATTGCACAACCTAAATCGGAACATTTATTTTTCCTTAAAACTCGCAAGTGTGATGCTGTTGGTTTTTACAATTCAAGTGGTTTTACTGTTTTGAAAGATAGTGTAATTGCAGATACTTCTGTGCAATCTTTTTCTTGGAAAGAGAAACGTGAAGCAATGTTAAAAGAATACACAGCAATAGAGAATGAGAAATTAATAATGACTTGCGATAAAGTGTTTTCAAGCCCAAGCTCCGCAGCAGATTTCTGTAATGGCAGTAGCAATAACGGTTGGATTGTGTGGAAAGACAAAGACGGCAACACCTTAGATTCTGTATATAGAAAAGATTTAGACAAATGATAATTTAAAAACCTCGGTGCATAGCAATAGAAAAACCTGGTTTTTTAACATAAAAATACCTAGGTTTTTCAATATAAAAAACCCAGGTATTTTCACTATTAAGCAATAAACATTAAAAAATTTATCCCCATTGCAACTATAAATACTATCAAAAACCCCTCCCACCACAAACTCCAACTCCCCTCCAACCTCCTTTTCTCTTCCTTCTTACAAAAAAAACTTTACCCCTCCTCCTTGCTCATTAACCCTTAACCCTTCTTCCTTCCCCAAACCCCAACACTCCTTCTCGTAGTCTTGTTGTCTTATTGTCTCATAGTCTCCCAATCTCAAAAAAAATTCTTTTGCGTCCTTTGCGAGCAATCAATCTAACACAACCACAAAAAAAAGAGCCTCGCTTTTCAGCGAAGCTCTCGGTTTAATCTGGCAGCGACCTACTTTCCCACTTGGTGTAGCAGTATCATCGGCGATGCAGGGCTTAACTTCTCTGTTCGGAATGGTAAGAGGTGTTCACCTGCTCTATAACCACCAAAAATATCTCTAAATCATAACATAATTCTACATACAAGAAAGCTTTCCGAGAGAAGTCTTCGGGTTATTAGTATTGCTCGGCTTTGACATTACTGCCTTTACACCTGCAACCTATCAAGGTCGTAATCTCCAACCTCCCTATTAAGAAATCTCATCTTGAGGCGGGTTTCGTACTTAGATGCTTTCAGCACTTATCCCTTCCGAACGTAGCTACCCGGCTATGCAGCTGGCGCCTTCAACCGGTGCACTAGTGGTTCGTCCAACTCGGTCCTCTCGTACTAGAGTCAGAGCCCCTCAAATTTCTAACGCCCACAACAGATAGGGACCGAACTGTCTCGCGACGTTCTGAACCCAGCTCG
>CALDHX010000077.1 GCA_937901525.1 uncultured Bacteroidales bacterium | reverse complement strand
TTCTAATTTTTCTATTTTTATTAAATGTTGTTTATATCCTTGGCTTTCAGGGTTGAAAGCTCTGTGTTGTTTCATTGAATGAAGTTTAAAATAGTCTTTGCATAGTTGTATTGTATTGTCTGAAAATAAGTGATTTGAAAATTTTTCCCAAATGTAATCAACAGCAACTTCTGAGGGGTGAAGCATATCTGCTTGATAAAATCTGTAATCTCTTAGCTCGTCCATAACAATCTCGTATGCAGGAAAGTAAGAACAATTGTTTATGGATTTGCATATTTGGTCTGTTGCTAAATGTAGTGTGCTTTTACTTATTAGATTTTCTCTAAATCCTTGTTTCCAATGCCTTATGGGTGAAACTGTAAGAATTATTTTAATATCTGGATTTATTTTTCTTATATTGTTGATAGTTAGGTCGATATTCTCTGTAATTTCATTTATGGTTAAAAGTCTTCTGTCTATAAGTTGAGAATTTAATTTGTGGCAATTGCCTAATATTTTATTGTTTTCTTTTAAAAAGAATATCCAAGCAGTTCCTAATGTAATAATTAGCCAATTTGTTTGTTTTAAAAAAGAGTTTGCTTCTGATATGCCTAAATTTATAGTTTGCAATAGGTTATCGCTATTTTCATTTCTAAAAATTCCATGATGTTCATAAGAATACCAAAATTCGTTTACTTGGACTAAATCCTCTGAAAGCAAGAATTTTAAGTTGATTATTCTATCTAAACTATTGCAAATTGAGAAAGGATTGTATAAAATGCCAAATGGGTTTATCATTGTTTCAAATCCATTTATAGATAACTTGTTCCCAATATTTTCGGTAAAACAAGAGCCTAATAGCATTATTTTATCTTTGTGAGAGATGTTGTTTTCGTGTTTTGAAATAGGTATCTGTGTTGTAAAATTCATATTTATTATAAATTTTTGTGTTTTTTGAATCACAAAATTAGTTATAAAAACGTAAAATTCAAAATAAAATATTACCTTTGCAAGATAAAATTTTTTGAATTTATGGAAAATAATCAAATCGCAACAGTTGAAACTGCAAAAGAATTAGGCTTATTGCCTGAGGAGTTTGATAAGATAAAGGAATATTTAGGAGGACGTTGTCCTAACTATGTTGAATTGAGTATTTACTCTGTTATGTGGAGTGAACACGCCTCATATAAGAACTCTATCAAGTATTTGAAAACCTTGCCGAGAGAAGGAAAACAGCTTTTAGTTGCTCCTGGGGAAGAAAATGCTGGTATGGTTGATGTTGGCGGTGGAATTGCTTGTGTTTTCAAGATAGAATCACATAATCACCCTTGTGCAGTTGAACCTTTCCAAGGTGCGGCAACGGGTGTTGGTGGAATTAATAGAGATATTTTTACAATGGGTGCAAGACCTATTGCTCAATTAAATTCTTTACGATTTGGTAATTTGAATAATCCTCATACACAATGGTTATTGCGTGGAGTAACAAAGGGAATATCTCATTATGGTAATGCGTTTGGTGTTCCTGTGTTAGGCGGTGAAGTTTTCTTTAACGATAGTTTTGAAAACAATCCTTTGGTCAACGCAATGAGCGTTGGAGTTATGAAAAAAGAAGAATTAATCAAGGCTGTAGCAAAAGGAAAAGGTAATCCTATTTATATTGTAGGCTCTGCAACTGGTAAAGATGGCATTCATGGTGCTACTTTTGCATCTGCTGACGTTACAGAGAACACTGCTGATGATATTCCTTCTATTCAAGTTGGAGATCCTTTCCAAGAAAAACTTTTATTGGAAGCAACTTTGGAATTAGGTAAGAGTGGAGCTATTGTAGGTATGCAAGATATGGGTGCTGCTGGAATAATTTGTTCTACTTCTGAGATGAGTGAAAAGGGTTCTTCTGGAATGAAAATTGATTTAGATAAAGTTCCTTTGAGACAGCAAAATATGGAGGCTTGGGAGATACTTCTTTCTGAAAGCCAAGAAAGAATGTTGGTTTGTGTTGAGAAAGGTAAAGAAGAAGTTGTAGAAAAAATATTTGCAAAATGGGATTTGAATTGTGCAAAAATTGGAGAAGTGATAGATGAAGATATGCTTTATTTCTATCATAAAGGTAATTTAGTTGCACAAGTGCCTGCTGCATCTTTGGTGTTAGGAGGTGGCGCACCTGTCTACGATAGAAAATATGCTGAACCAGATTACTTTAAGAAAACGTTTGAATTTAATAAAGATAGTGTAACAGAACCAGATATTAAAGAGGCTAAAAAGATTGCAGAATATTTGACTTCTCACCCTAATATTGCTTCAAAACGTTGGGTTTATGAACAATATGATACGATGGTTGGAACAAAAAATATGTCAACAAATAAGCCTTCTGATGCAGGTATTGCTAATTTAAAGGGAACTGATAATGCGATTGCAATGACTTGTGATTGTAATTCTCGTTATGTATATTCTGATCCATTTGTTGGAACTCAAATAGCAGTTTCTGAGGCTGCAAGAAATATTGTTTGTTCAGGTGGAGATCCTTTAGCTGTAACAAATTGTTTGAATTTTGGAAATCCATATAATGAAAATACTTATTGGCAATTTGTTAAGGCAATAGAAGGAATGAGTACAGCTTGTCGTAAATTTAATACACCTGTTACAGGAGGAAATGTTAGTTTCTATAACCAAGCTGTCATGAATGGAAAGACAGAAGCTGTTTATCCATCACCAGTTATAGGAATGGTTGGAACGGTTGATAAATCTAAGCAAATGACTATGGATTTCAAAACAAAAGGTGCAACAATCTATATGTTAGGAGAAATTGTAGATGATATTAATTGTTCAGAGTACTTATATTCTTATAAAGGAGTGAAATTATCTCCTGCTCCTTACTTTAATTTGGAAAAAGAAGCTAATATGCAACGCACACTTAGTGATTTAATTAATCAAGGTGTGATAGAGTCTGCTCATGATATTAGTGAAGGAGGTCTATTTATTGCAGTTTTGGAAAGTGCAATGATAAGAAATATGGGATTTGAAATTTATTCTGCTGGTGAAGTGAGATTGGATTCATTCCTATTTGGAGAAAGTCAAGGAAGAGCGATAGTAACTGTTTGCCAAGGTAAAGAAAATGAGTTCTTTGATATGTTAAATATTGCAGGTGTTAATTGCTGTGCAGTAGGTAATGTAAGAGACGATGAAGAAATCATTGTAGATGAGGAAGTCTTTGGAAAAATCAGTAAGTATAAACAAATGTATGATAATACAATAGGGGACGTTTTAGATAAATAAAAAAATAGTTAACATGAAAAGAATATTTGTATTAATATTGGCTTTAACTTGTAGTAGTTTTGTCGCTCTTGCTCAAGAAGGCGGCTTAAACGAAGAAGCATTAAATAAAATAAGAGCATCTTATAAACAAACAACAGAGAATAAGGCGATAAGAAATGCAGTAGCAAACAACAGCATTCAAAAGTTGGTTTTAAATTTAGATAACCTTAATAAATATGATACACATTTCTCTCATAGAGTTATGAGTAAGGGTATTTCTGATCAAAAATCTTCTGGTCGTTGTTGGATGTTTACAGGTTTCAATGTGATGAGAAGTGCAATGATTGCGAAGTACAATCTTGGAGCATTTGAGTTTAGTCAAAATTATCTGTTCTTTTATGATCAATTAGAAAAGAGTAATTTATTTCTTTCTTTGATTATAAAGCATATTGATGAGCCATTGGATAGTAAACATAATGAATGGTTGTTGAAAAATCCACTTTCAGATGGTGGACAATTTACAGGAATTTCAGATTTGGTAACAAAATATGGTTTAGTTCCTTCAACAGTTCAGCCAGAAACTTATAACTCAAACAATACTCGTAAAATAGATGAGTTAATCATTCTAAAATTAAAAGAATATGCGTTGGAGTTAAGACAAATGAAGCAAACTGACAAAAAAATCAAAGCAGAAAAATTAGAAAACAGAAAGATAGAAATGCTTTCTCAAATCTATAAAATGTTAGTTTATGCTTATGGTGAGCCTGTTCAAGAATTTACTTATACATTGCGTGATGTGAATGGAAAAGAAATATCAACAGAAAAATACACTCCTAAATCTTTCTATGAAAAATATGTAGGAAAAGATTTAAAAAACACATACGTGATGTTGATGAATGATCCTTCAAGAGATTACTACAAAGTTTATGAGATAGAAAACGACAGACACGTTATGGATGGAGCAAATTGGAAGTACATCAATTTGCCAATTGAAGATATAAAGAAAGTAGCAATAGCTTCAATTAAAGATTCAACAATGATGTATTTCTCTTGTGATGTGGGTAAGTTCCTTTATTCTGAAAAAGGATTGTTAGATGTAAATACATTTGACTATGGTTCATTGATGGGAACAGAGTTTGGAATGAATAAAAAAGAAAGAATCCAAACATTTGCAAGTGGATCTTCTCATGCTATGACTTTATGTGCTGTTGATTTAGATGAAAATGGTAATCCAAAGAAATGGCTTGTAGAAAATAGTTGGGGAGCATCTCATGGTTGGCAAGGACATCTAATAATGACAGATGAATGGTTTGAGGAATATATGTTTAGAGTGGTTGTAGATAAGAAATACGTACCAGAAAATATTTTAAAATATTTAGATCAAAAACCTATCGTTCTTCCACCTTGGGATCCAATGTTTAGTGAAGACATTTATTAAAAAAACTTTATATGAAGTTTTGTAAGTATATATATATCTTTGTAATCTTGTGCTTTTATCAACAAAGTATAAAAGCACAAGATATAGATACAGTCAATTATTTAGACTATAATACAGAAGTGTTCTATGAAGACGATACAGAAGAATATGAACCATCTGATGAAGAACAAATTCTTCAAGATGAATCAGATCAGGCAAGAGAAGTCGTTTTACACATAGAAGACTTATTAGAATATGCTATCTATCTTATTGATAATGATAGTTTGACCTATAATTATGTTATATATAAAGATAGCGAAGAGATAGTAGAATATCAAAAACAACTAAATAATCTTGAAGATGTAAAAAAACGATTTGAAATAGTTGACAACAAAGGAGAAACACCTTTTCTTTATTGCAAAGAATATATCTATAATCAAAATAAAGCGTGGGATTTCATATACGAAAGACTTTACGATAAAGAAGGACGTTTGATTCTTTTTATTAGACAATACAATACCTATAACTCTGCTTGTGCGGAAGTTGCATTTGAACGTTCCGAATACTATTGGAATACAGAAGGAACATTGATTAGAAAGACTTACGAAATATATGACTCAAATAACAATCCTCTAAACATAGAAGACTGTTGGATGGAAAGAGAATTTTATGATAAGATAATGGATTTGCCAACTCTTTACACCACATATCCCTTCCCATTTCAAAAAGGAAATAATGAGGAGAACGAATAAGTAAAATTAATGAAACTTATTATAGACAAAGGGAATACAAGAACAAAAATAGCTGTTTTTAAAGAAGATACAATACATTCTTTAACCGTAGTTAATTATTTAGAAGTAGATTTTATACAAGAATTACTATCTAAATACGATGTTCATACAACAATATTTTCTACGGTTTCAGGCGAAGAAAACAAAGAAGTGATGGATTATCTTGCAGAAAACACACAATTGTTTATAATGAGTGAAGACTTATCTCTGCCTATTAAAATAAATTACTTACCAAAATACACCTTGGGCAATGATAGAATTGCTGCAATTGTAGGTGGCTATCAAAAATTTTCAAATCAATCAGTATTAGTAATAGATGCAGGCACATGTATTTGTATGGACTTTGTCAATAATAAAGCAGAGTATAAAGGAGGAAGCATATCCTTAGGATTTCAGATAAAAACAAAAGCCTTAAATACTTTTACCGCATCTCTTCCGTTAGTAGAGTTAGATCATAATATACCATTATTATGTTCAAAGAATACTATTGATTGCATAAGATCAGGAATAGTAAACGGAACAATAGCAGAAATACAAGGAATGATAGATTTATATAAAAAACAAGAAAAAGACTTTCAAACGATACTTACAGGAGGTGATGCAAAATTTATATCGGAACAACTTTGCACAAATCACATAGTAGAAGAAAATTTAGTTTTAGAAGGATTAAACACAATATTGGAACATAATATTAAAGATAGAGATGTATAAAAAAATAGTATTTATTTTATTGTTTCTAAGTTTTGTTATAGACGCAGGAGCACAAAATACCGTTAGTTCCCCTTATTCAAAGTATGGAATAGGGGATAATGTAGGTTTTACAAACACAATAAATGCCTCTATGGGAGGAATTTATAATGCGTTAAGAAGAAATAACTTTGTAAATCACAGAAATCCTGCTTCTTATACAGCAATTGATACACAATCCTTTGTTTTTGACATAGGATACTATTCAAACAACATTATTTTGCAATCAAATAGTGCAGTTTCAAAAGGCAATACAGGAGGAATATCTCACATACTCTTTGCATTTCCATTAAGTAAAACCTTAAAAATGGCAGGAGGTATACTTCCAGTTTCTGTAATAGATTTTTCAGCAGCAGAAAGCTTTCCAAAAGACAGTATAATTGGCTCACACAAATTTATTTATGATGGAGAAGGAGGAATAAATAAAGTAATGTTAGGCATAGCCTATCAGCCATCATTTTTTGATAAACTTTCAATAGGAGTAAATGCAGAATATTTATTTGGGAACTATTATAGAAGTTCAACCCTAACCTTTCCCGATTCAGCAAATACCCTATCCTCACGCACAGAATATAACTATTCAATATCCGCATTTAATTTTAACTTTGGAGCGCAATATTTACAAACTTTCAATAATGGAGATGCACTTACAATAGGATTCAATTACGTTTTGCCTGCACACTTACCGACAAAGAATCAATATAGACACTACACCTTTTCAAGTGCAGCAGCAATAGAAACAATAAGAGACTCCATAAAATATTCAAATACCACAGGAGAAATACAATTACCACAAAGTGTAGGCGTAGGATTATCATACGCAAGAGAGAATAAATTCTTATTTGGATTAGATTTAGGATATGAACAATGGTCAAACTTCTCATTACAAGGAGTAACCTATGAGCAAATATTAAAAGACAATTACACCCTTAATATAGGATGTGAATACAAACCTAATGTATATGGTAATTATTTAGAGAAAATAGCATATAGATTAGGCGTAAATTATCAAACAGGTATAATCACATTAAGAAATACCAATATATCTCAAATAGGTATAGCCTTAGGATTTGGACTTCCAATAAAGAAACAAGGCACACAAGTCAACCTTTATCTTGAATATGGCAAGAAAGGAACAACACAAAACGACCTAATTAGAGAAAATTATCTAAGAGTAGGCATTTCTTTCTCAGCAAGAGACAGGTGGTTTTTCAAAAGAAAATATCAATAAAACAATAAATAAAGAATGAAGAAAGTAACATTATTCGCTGTAATAGCAGCAATATTTTGTGCAACAACAGTAAATGCACAAAAATTTGGCAAGACGCCAGAAGACAGTACTGCTTGTATAATGAACAATTCTTTGTATCAAGAGTTTTACAAGCAAAAAAATTACAAAGATGCTTACGAACCATGGACAAAAGTCGTAGCACACTGTCCACAATATCACGTAAACACATACATTAGAGGTGCAAACATATTAAAAACAATGATAGCAACAGCACCTAATGTAGAGATGAAGAACAAATACATTGATGAGTATTTGGCATTACAAGACATAAGAAGTGAAGCCTTTGGAGAAGAGTATAACAACATAGCACAAAAGGCAAAAATTCTATCGGAATATCGTCCAAACGAGACAGAACAAATATACAAATGGTTCAAAGAAGCAGCAGAAAAAGGTAAAGGATTATTAGATGCACAATATTGTCCTTTATATGTTGAAGCAACAGTGAAACACTTAGCAGCAATCAAAGCAAGTTCAGAACAAATGGACATATTGTTTGATGCATACGATTTCTCATCAGAAACATTAGAAAATATAATCAAACAAGCAAAAGCAGAACTTGAACAAGCAACAGCAGCAGGACAAGCAAAAGCAATCAAAAAAGCAGAAACAAAATTAAAAAATGCACAAAACTACCTTGCAGTAACAGAACAAATAATCGAACCATTCGCATCATGCGATAAGATTATACCTATTTACGAACCAAAGTTTGCAGCAAATCCTAACGATGTAGAATTATTGAGAAAAATAACAACTAACTTAGACAGAAAAAAATGTACAAAATCTGAGTTATTTTTCCAAGCAACAGAAAACCTTCATAAATTAGAACCAAATGCAAAATCAGCATTTATGATGGGACAAATGTTAGTTGAAAAAGAAAGATATGAAGAAGCAGTGCCATATTTTGAAGAAGCAATTAGCAAATTTGAAGATAACGAATCAAAAGCAAAAGCTTCGTTCATGTTAGCAACAGCTTTGATGAATGCAGGACAATACGGAGCAGCTCGTACAGCTGCATACAAAGTTGCAGAATACGATAAATCTTTAGAAGGAAAAGCTGTCCTTATGGTAGCAAATATGTACTTGAAAAGCTCAGTATCTTGTGCTTCACACGCAGGAAAAATCAGAGGAGCCGCTTGGGTTGCATACGATGAAGCAGCAAAAGTGAAAAATATTGACCCAACTCTTGCAGAAGATGCACAAAGAGTAATGAACGCAGCACGTTCTCAATGGCCATTAAAAGCAGATATGTTCTTCAACTCAATCAATCCAGGAGATGGATACACAGTTGGTTGTTGGATAGGAAAAGGAACAACTGCAAGATCAAGAGACTAATAACACAAAACACATAATTGGTATGAGAAAGCATAGATTTGCAATAATATTCCTTGCCTTTGCTTTCTCATACCTTTGTTTTTCGTGTAGCGAAGACCTGCCTACACAAAGCAATGCAAAACAAGAAAACACTCCTTCTCAACAAATCGTAGATGCATACCTACTGCGCAGTGTAGATGGAGTAGTTGAAACAGAATTAAAAGCTAAGAAAATAGACATTTACTCCTATACCGATAGCTCAAAAATGATTTTTCCACAAGGATTAAATGTTAATTTTCTCAATCCCGATAAAACAATCAAAGCAAACCTTTCTTCCCTTTATGCAGAAAGCCTATCGGACAATCTTTACTATCTAAGAGATAGCGTAGTGATAATAAACTACAAAGATATGGACACCTTCTATTGTCAAGACCTTTATTGGAGAAAAGATTCTGCAATAGTACGCACCGATTTGCCTGTTAGACGACACAGCGAAGGTGGAATAGATTACGCAAAAGGCCTAAGAGCAAGAGATGACTTTGATAGCGTAGAAGTAAAGAATCCTTACGGAATGCAAAAAGTAAAAGAAGAATAACAAAACAAACTTATTTCTTACGTAAAACGTAGTTTTGTTTCTTCAAAGGCCTATCTGTTAAAAGCACAAGACCAAAATCAAAAAAATCACAACAAAGTTTAAAATCCTTATTTGCTTTAATCTCTTTCCAAAGCATAATTTTTTCTCTTTCTTTGTATATTTTTTCAATAACAATAGCCGTATTGGTTTTGTAACCCTTTAAAACTTCCAATTTTTCTAAGGTAAAATCCTCGTTTGGCACATAAATCACTTGAAACCCCTGAGATTTAAAGTATTCAAAGACCTTAAAAAGAAATTTTCTCTTTCTTTTGCTATTTGGAATAAGGTTTTCAAAACAAGAATCAAAAGAAATATCTTTGCTTTTACAAGATTTCTTTAACCCTTTGGTAAAAAAATCAAACATCAACGGCGAGTGCAAAGAATACTCGTCCTTAGCTGAAAGTTTATATCTAAGATATTGTTTAGTATATAAGAATCTGCTCATAATCTTTTGCGAAATTACAAAAATTATTATATTTGCCAAGTAATTAAAACCTAAAAATTATGGTCAATACAGAAGAAAGAGTAGAATTAGCAAGAAAATACCACAACGAAGGTTATAATTGTGCTCAGTCAGTCGTTATGGCGTACAGCGATTTGTTGCCAATAGATAAGAATATTGCAGAAAAAATCTCCTTGCCTTTTGGAAGAGGACTTGCAGGTTACAGAGAAGTTTGCGGTTGCGTTTCTGCAATGGGATTAGTCGTAGGAATGCTTCTACAATATCAAAAACAAAATTTAACAAATAAAGACTATTTTGCAATGGTGCAAACAATGGGCGAAAAATTTAGAGAAGAAAATGGAGAAATCGTTTGCAAAAAACTACTCGGATTAGAGCCCGGTAGCACAAAAGAAAAGAAACCTTGCAACGATTATGTCGCTTGTGCCGCAAGAATAATAGGAGAGAATCTCTTTAAATAAAAAATTTGATTTTTTTCTTTCATTAAAAAAAATAACTCTTTGAAATAATTTCTTAAATCAAAGAGTTATTTTTTTGTTTCTATCTTTTAGGAGAATAGGTCAAGGACAATCCGAAATAATTTCCTGTTAAATAATAATTTCCATAAAATTCAGAATCCTTGAACTTAAACCAAAATTCGCTTTCGTTTAAATAAGGAATACTTATGTTTGCAATAAGGTTCAAACCAAACATTCCGATAGAAGTATTATAAGAGGTACCAACCGAGAACATAAGATTTGGGAAAAGATTAAACTTATTGCCATTACCATGTACAGAAAAGGACATAGTATCCTGCGTAAAAGGATTTACAGTTGAATAACCAGCACCTACATATCCGTCATAGTAGGAAAATCTCATTCCTCCTTTTAAATTATAGAACCAATTTTCGTTGTTAGCAATAGTATTTCTGTATTGAACAGCAAAAGAAATAAATGGACTATAACATGTGTTTCTAAAAAGTGAAGATTCGCTCATACGAGTTACTTCTAAACCTTTTTCAGATTCATTTATGTATAACACAGGCTTTAAATCCAATCCTGCCGACAAAACATAAGATAATTTATTTGCACGATTAAAGGTGTAATCTACTCCAATACCTCCTAAAATTGCAGAGCTATTTTCTGGACAATAAACCATATCATCAAAACCTCCTCCTATGCTATGAATATTTGTTAAAAAACCCTTTTGATAAACACTACCTTCAAGGCTTACACTCCAAGGAGAAACTTTTTCTAATTGAGGAAAATCAACCTCTTTTTGTGCAATTGCATTAAGACAACCAAGAATCAAAATCGCAATTACAATAATTTGTTTTCTATTCATAAGATTTAATTTTTAAAATTTTACTATTTTCTTCTTTTTACCTATAAACGTTAGTTAGGTTTTTATATTGTTTTTAATTTTATTATTCTACTCCTATATTTTTCTTTAATAGAAAGTAAATCAAGAAAATAGAATTACGAAAAAAAGTCTTTGATTTTTTAATTTTTTTCTTTGATTTTTTTAATTTTTTCTTTGATTTTTTTTGAAAAAGTAAAGACTTTTTTTTGAGGCTTATTATATTAAAAAAATATCTCTTAGGTTTGCTAAATCCTTCCTAAGAGATATTTTGTTTTTTCTTTGTTTTATTTTCCTCTTCCTTGAAGTATTATTACTGCTGTGTAGAATAGAATTTTTATGTCGGTAGAAAGAGAAGGGTTTTCCAAATAAATAAGGTCGTATTTTAGTCTTTCTACCATTTCATCTACCGATTCGGCATATCCATATTTGACTTGTCCCCAAGAAGTTATTCCTGGCTTAATTCTATGTAAGAGTCTGTATTCGGGAGCTTTCTTTACGATTTGATCAATGAAGAATTGACGTTCGGGACGTGGCCCTACAATGCTCATTGTTCCTTTTAAAACGTTGTAAAACTGTGGTATTTCGTCTAATCTCACCTTTCGCATAAAACGACCGAAAGGAGTAATTCTTGGATCTTTGTCTCCGCTTGACAACATTGGCCCGTTGCTTTCGGCATTTGTGTACATTGAGCGGAATTTGTGCATATAAAATGGCTTTCCTTTGTATCCTATACGTTCTTGTTTGTAGAAAATCGGTCCTTTGCTTGTTGTGTAAACAATAATTGAAGTAATTAGGTAAACGGGTGAAAGAATTATTATTGCAATTAAAGAAATTAAAATGTCAAATATACGTTTTAGAATTTGTTGCCAAGGAGCGATTAATCCTTGTGTTACTGTTATTAGAGGGGTGTTAAAGATTGCGTTTGATTTTACGTTACCCATCAAAATATCTTTTCTGTCTGCTGGTATTTTTATTTCAACATCTTGTCCTGCTAAGCAGATTATGTCAAAGATTTCGTTTTCTTCTTCTTGCTCTAAGGCAATTATTATTTCTTCTATTTTGTATTGTGAAATAATTTCTTGTAATTGATTTATTTTGCCTAAGAATGGTGCTGGGAAGTTTTGGTTTTCTTTTCCGCTTTTATTTAAGTAGCCTATTATTTTGTTGCCTGAGGAGATTTCTTGGTTTTGTAGGTCTTGATATATTTTTGTGGATTTTTCTCCATCTCCTATTATTATTGTAGGAAAGTAGATTTTGTTGGAATGAATGTTAAATACTTTTTTTGAAGTTATGATTAGGCGGGGTATGTATGTTAGTATGAAATGTAGGGAGAAGAGTATGAAAAATGATGTGTAATAGTTGGTGTAGGTTGTTACGCGATCGTCAAGAAGTAGTGCGAAAAAAATAAATACTACTCCGATAAAACATGAAAAAACTGTTTGTATCAAGTCTTTTAAACGTGATTTTTTATATATTTTTTGATAGTAGCCTTGTATGTAGTAAAGAAATAACCAAAAGATTGGTATGATGATAAGCCCGTAGTAGAAGTTATTGTCGGCAAATACTGAGTTTATGTCGTCAAAATTGCCAGATTCTATGCTTATTTTTCGGAAAATAAAAAACAAACACCATGCTATCATTGACGATAAAGCATCAGTGATTATGTATTTTAAGGTTTGTGTGGTTTTGTTCATGATTAGTTGTTAGGAAAATGTAAAACTTTTATGTTGTCAACGTGAACAAATGAGTTTTTTGTTTTTTCTGGATTGAATGCTTCTAAATATATGTGGAAATTTAATGGATAGCCTAAGGTTTTCCATACTTTTGTTAGGATAATGTATGATTTCTTCCATTCGTTTTCTTGTGTTGGGGTTAGTCTTACGGCACTTATGTATTTGTTTGCTTCGGCTGAGCTGCTTCTTCCATAAAGTCCTATTTCAAATGGTATGTTTGAGCAGTAGTCTATTTCCAATATTACACCGTTTGTGTTGTTGCAGAAAATTGAATCTACGGAAATGTATTTGTTATGTCCGCCTTCTTCAAAATAAATCGTTCCACAATTATTGCCATATTTTACACTATCGCCTGATATTACGTTCATTGATAAGGCTTCTTCACCTATAACGTTGGCTTGTTTGAAGTTGATAAAGTAACTCTCAAATGTTTCTTTGAAAGGTATGCTACATTTGTTTGCATTGTACATTATTGGTTGTTTTCCTATGTGAATTTCTTCTCCTGGTACTAAGTTGAGTGTGTCGGAATGCGAGGTATAGAATACATATTCTTCTCTCATATTGTTCATTCCATTATATATTATGCCAGGTCTTAGATCTATTTTGTGTTTTCCTTCTTTTAGAATTGGAATTGAGCAAGGTATAGGATAAGCTCCAATATATTTTCCATCAAGATAAACCCATACATCTCTAATGTCTGAGGTTAGTAAATCGCTTGATTGAGAAAATGTGAAATCTGTGTTTTCTTCAAGGTAAAAACCTTCAAAATGTATGTAAGAAGGTATTTCTTGCTCTCCTGAAAACTTATCGCAAGATGATAAGCCTATGGTTATAAGTATTACTATGTAAAGTATTTTTTTCATGTTATGTGTTTTATATGTTGTTTGCAAAGGTACAAATTATTTTAAATATATTTTGTATCTTTGCTCTCCGTTTAAAAATAAAGATTGTTAGAAATGTTTGTTGATAGTTTTAAGCATAAAGGAATGAGACGCTTGATGATTGAGCATTTGCGTTCAAAGGGGATTAGTGATCAAAGAGTGTTAGATGCTATGAATAATGTTCCAAGACACTTTTTTCTGGATTCTTCTTTGGATACTTTGGCTTATGAGGATAAAGCGTTGGAGATTTTGTGTAAACAAACTATTTCTCAACCTTCTACTGTGGCTTTTCAAACGCAATTGTTGGATGTGTCGCCTTTTGAAAAGGTTTTGGAAATTGGAACAGGCTCTGGTTATCAGACAAGTGTGCTTTGTTTCCTGAAAGCAAGAGTTTATTCGATAGAGAGGTTTAAACCTTTGCATAATTCTGCTCAAATGGTTTTTGATGCTTTGAAAATAAGACCTAAATGTTTTTTTGGTGATGGATATTTGGGACTTCCTGCTTTCGCTCCTTTTGATAAGGTTTTGATTACTTGTGCTGCTCCTTCTTTGCCTAAGGAACTTGTTAAACAAATGAAGATTGGTGGTGTGATGGTTGTCCCTATTGGTGAAGGTACTCAGACTATGTATAGGATTAAAAAGCTTTCTGAAACTGAAATTGATGTTCAGTCTTATGGAGAGTTTAAGTTTGTTCCTATGTTGAAAGAGAGGAAATTTTATTGATAAATAACGATTTTTTGTTTATTTTTTTGTATTTTTGCAAGTCATATTCAATTTGTAAAAAATGGTAAAAACGAAAGTTTTATATGTCAATCAGGAAGTGTATCCTTATTTGGAGTCTGATTTGGCAAATGTAGGAAGATTTCTTCCTCAAAGTATTCAAGAAAATGGTAAAGAGGTGAGATTGTTTATGCCGAAATTTGGTGGCGTAAATGAGAGAAAGAATCAGTTGCATGAGGTTATTCGCCTATCGGGTATGAATTTGATAATTGATGATAGCGATCATCAATTGATTATTAAGGTTGCTTCTATTCAATCTGCTAGAATGCAAGTTTATTTCATTGATAACGAGGATTATTTTCAACGAAAAGCTAATGTTTTTGATGCTAATGGTAATTTGTTTGAGGATAATGACGAGAGAATAATGTTCTATGCAAGAGGTGTATTGGAAACAATTAAGAAACTTAGTTGGAAGCCAAATATCATTCATTGTATGGGTTGGTTTGCTGCATTGTTGCCTTTTTATGTTAAAAGAACTGAGTATAAAAATCATCCTTTTTTCAGTGATAGTAAGATTGTTATAAGTTTATTTAATGATGAGTTTCAAGGAAGCTTGGTTGAAAGTTTTATTAAGAAACTGAAAATGGAAGGTGGTACTGCAAAGGATTGGAAAAATTATAAAGAGCCTACTTATCTTAATATAATGAAAGCCGCTATTTCTTATTCAGAAGCAGTTGTTGTTGCTCAAGAAGGAGTGAATCCAGAGTTGATAGAGTTTGCTATTGCAAATAAAAAGCAGGTTATAGATTTTGCTCCGTTTGATGAACAAAAAGAGAAAATTAATAATCTTTACGATTCTTTAGCCGTTATAGATGAAGAATAATTTAATGGACTATGAATAAATTAAAAATATTATTACTCTTACCGTTCTTGGTTTTTATTTCATGTGTTGATGAAGATGAAACTCTTGGTATAGATTTGATAGATGAAAATGATAAACTCTCGGTGGGATTGTTAGAGAATGTTGGTATGACATCTTCTTTTTTTATGGAAGATTCTTTATTGACTGCTAATTATAGGTATAATGTGTTAGGAGAGTATAGAGATGATAAGTTTGGAACGGTATCTTCTAATATTTTTACACAACTTTGTTTGTCTTCAACAGCAGAAGATTTCACTTCTTTTGCAATAGATTCAATTTGTTTAACATTGGCTTATGCGGGTGGTTATTCTATTGACACAACTTTAGCTCCTACGAGAATGAAGTTGTCAATTTATGAACTTGATGAGGTCTTGGATACAACAAAGAGGTATTCTTTTAATGATGTTCAAGTAAAATCAAATCCTATTTATAGCTCAGAAGTTGAGTTTGATGTAAATAGAGATGTAATTGTAGGAAATGATACTTTGAATCCTTATTTGAGTGTAAGAATTACGGATAATGAATTTTGTTCAAAGGTATCTAGCTTTACAGGTGATAATGATGATTTTCAAGAGTTAATAAAAGGAATTAAAATAGTAGCAGAAAAAATAGATATGAATGGTTTTATTGCATATATAGATATGACTTCTGCTTCTACGGGTTTGACTTTGTATTATGAAAAGGACTCTAAAAAACAAACATATAAGATAAACTTCCCAGAAAGAGGTAATAGGTTTATGAAATATGAATATGATTTTTCAGGAAGTGAAATAAATGGTTTGGAAAGAGACACTTTGGGACGAAATAGTGAGTATATTTATCTTGGAAATATGGGAATAAGTATGGGAAAGATAGATATAGATGAGCAAGCTTTTATGAAATATTGGAAAGATTCTATTAATGGTGGAGCAAGTGATAATGATGTGGCAATAAATAGGGCTGTTATTGAAATACCTGTTGCAGAAATAAATCAAAGTGTTTTACCTGTTCAAAAAATATTGTGTTATAGACAATATATTTCAAATTCAGATACTACATTAGTGCTTATTCATGATGCTCAGGTCTCAGATACTTATTATGATGCTATATATGAGCATACGACAAATTCATATAGAATAAATGCTACTATGCATTTTGAAAATTATATAAACGGAAATATTGATGAACTTGATTTGTATCTTGTCCCTGACGAAAGACGCTCTTCTGCAAATAGAGTAATTCTTAATGGAACAAAGCATTCAACAAATCCTATCAAGATAAGAATAACATATTCTAAACCTAAATAAATAATATGAAGAATATATTTAATATTTTATTGATTTTATTTTTTTCAATAAATGGTTTGTTTGCACAAAAACCTCATGTGGAATATTGGCATAATGGTAAAAAAGCAACAGAAGGTACTTTGTCAGACAAAAATATAAGAATAGGCGAATGGCGTTGGTTTTACGAAGATGAAAGTTTGCAAAAGGTGGGTTCATACAACGAAAAAGGATTGAAAATAGGTGAGTGGGTAGATTATTTTGCAAATGGAAAGGTAAAAAAACAAGAATTCTTAACAGGAAAAGGAGAATGTAAAGCGTTTTTTGAGAATGGACAATTACAATACTCTTACAATGTAGAAGATGGCTTAAAACAAGGCACGTATAGTGAGTTTTATTCAGATGGCAAAAAGAAAATACAAGCTTCATATAAAGATAATGAGCTTGATGGTTACGCTATTTGGTATTTTCCTGATGGAAAGAAAGACATGGAAGGTAATTTAAAAATGGGGAAACGTGATGGCAATTGGATTTACTATTATAGGATAAATGGACAAAAAGGAAGTGAGGGAGCATATTTAGATGACAAAGAAGTAGGTCGTTGGATATATTATTATGAAACATCAGAAAAGTGGAGAGAAGGTGATTATAGAAATGGAATGAGAGAAGGATTGTGGAATACTTATTATGAAAATGGCAAAATACACCATAAAGGAAGTTACGTTGCAGGAAAAGAAGAGGGAATTTGGGAAAGTTATTATGAAAATGGAGAAATAAATACGAAAGGTCGTTTCGTAGAAGGTAAAATGAGTGGTAGATGGGAAGTATTTCATGCAGATGGTTCAAGAAAAACACAGACTGACTATCAAAATGGAATAAAACATGGTACGGAAACTCTATATGACGAAAATGGTAGCATATATCAGAAAGCAGGTTATAAGGAAGGTGTTATAAATGGACTTTGGGAGCGTTATGTTGATGGTATTTTAGTAGAAAAAGGTACATATATTGAAGGTAAAAAAGATGGTCTTTGGGTTTTTTACGCACAAAATGGGTATAAACAAAGAGAACAAGAGTTTAAACAAGGAAAACCAAATGGTAAATGGGTAGAATATTTTTCTGCAAATAAGAAATCTGCTGAGGGTGAATATGCTGATGGACAAAAAACAGGTACTTGGAAAAACTATGACAAAAAAGGAAATGTTATAACTGAGACTGTTTTTAAAAATGGGAAGAAGATAAAAGAGGAAATCAAGAAAAAGTAATTAGATGAAAAGTTTTTTTAATTTAATACGTTGGAAAAGTGTCCTATTAGCTTTATTAGCACTTATTGTAGTAAAGTTCTTTGTAATAGATTCTTTCTATGAAAATTATGTTGGTGGACAAATCAGTCCAATTTCCACTATTGAATATATAATATTTTGTTTTGCTATTTTACTTCTTGTAATTGCCTCAATTCTTATTAACGATTATTTTGATCAAGACATAGACAAAATAAATAAAGCAGAGAAAGATATATACATAGGTAAATTTATCTCTGAAAAAAGAGTACTTAGTTTATTTTATATTTTATCTACAACATCAGTATTAATAGGATACCTAATAGGATACTTGAATGGATTCTTACATCTTGGCTCTTTGTTAATTGTTTTCGTGTTTATGTCATATTTCTATTCACTTAAATATAAAAGAAGCCTTATTGTAGGAAATTTAGTTGTTGCTATATTATACTCTATGATAATATTATTGCCTGTTTTATTTGAATTGTTTGCTTTAATGAACGAACCAGGTGGTCTTTTTAGAGTTATTATTGTTCCGTTGAAAGAAAATTTGTTGTACTTTACGCTATTTTTCACTGCAATTACATTTTTGATAACCCTAATAAGAGAAATTGTTGGAGATATGCAAGATGAAGAAGGAGATAGAGAGTGTGGTTGTCGTTCTTTGGTAATAGTTTTAGGAGAATCAAGAGCGAAATCCGTTATATATGTATTAAGTTTTATTTTTATCGCATTAACACTTTGGTTTTTAATAACTAATTATAAAAGTACTACATTAATTATTTGTATTCTTATAGTTTGCATTCCAATGTTATTCTTTATAAAAGAACTAAGAAAAGCAAAATCTATTCAAGATTACGGATTTTTATCAGAATTATTAAAAATAGTCTTCGTATCAGGACTATTTATGATGACAAACATTTTTTAATAAAATGAATCTATCGGATTTACTTTCCACAAATATAATATTAGCATCTAAATCCCCGAGAAGAAAACAATTATTAGAACAAATGGGTTTTAATGTGAAGGTTGAGCCTATTGATATACAAGAAACCTTTCCAGAAAGCGTAGAAATAGATGATGTTGCAGAATATTTAGCAATAAAAAAATCAGAAAATTACACTAAATCTATTGAAGACAATACTATACTTGTAACCTCAGATACAATAGTTGTAGTAGAAAACACAATATTAGGCAAACCTCAAAACTATGAGCAAGCAAAAGAATATTTAACCTTGCTATCTTCAAAAACACATAAAGTCATAACAGGTTGTTGTTTAAGAACAAAAGAAAAAATCAAACATTTTTCTCAAAAAAGTATAGTTAAATTTAAAGCTTTAACAGAAGATGAAATCAATTATTACATTGAAAATTTCAAACCTTATGACAAAGCAGGGGCCTATGGCATACAAGAATGGATAGGAACAATAGGTATAGAATCCATACAAGGAGATTATTACAATATAGTAGGCTTTCCGTGCAATAGGTTTTTTGAATCTGTTAAAGAAATATTAAAATAACATACGATGATAAAGCCATTAATATTATTAGTAGATGATGATTTAGATATTTTAGAATTTTTGTCATTTTCTTTAACACGTAATGGCTTTGAAGTCTTAACTGCCGAATCAGGTTTTCAAGCTCTTGAAATTGTAAAGCAAAAAATTCCAAATATTATCTTATTAGATATGATGATGCCGGGAATAGACGGTTTGGAAACTTGTAAAAGACTAAGGCAAATAGGGAGTTTACAAAACACTATTATAATATTTCTTACAGCAATCTCAGATGATTCCACACAAATAGATGCTTATAAAAATGGAGCAGACGATTATATCAACAAACCAATAAAGACTCAAATTTTAATCAATAAACTTAATGCTATTCTTAGAAGATTAGATTTCGTTCATAACCTATCTTCATTATCAAGTAGCAATAATATACTTGTAGATAAGGACAATTACTTAGTAAAGGTAAGAGATGAAGAGGTAATATTATCAAAAAAAGAATTTGAATTATTTGTTTATTTATTTAATAATCCAAATAAAATTCATTCAAGAGAACAAATCTATTCTGCTGTATGGGGAGATGAGGTGATAGTTGGAGAACGCACAATAGATGTTCATATAAAAAAGATAAGAGATAAATTAGGCATAGATTATATTAAGACCTATAAAGGTATTGGATATAAATACGAAGAAAAATGAAAGTTAATAAAATAGCCCTATTAATTACTTTTTTGGTAACAGTTTTTACTGCTTTGTTATTGTTTGTTTTTCATTACTTTAAGATAAATATTTCATTTCTTTATTTTTTACCTTTTATTGTTTATTTTACTTCTCATTATTGGATACAAAAGGAATTGTATAGTAAAGTCAGAACAATATATAAGAACATATACAATTTTAAAATCAGTAAAAAAGAACTTAAAAATAAAGTAAAATATTCTCAAATAGGACTTAATGAAGTAAATAAACAAGTAGATGAATGGATAGTTTCTAATACAAATAAGATAGATGACATACTTGCTAATGAAATTTATCGTAAGGAATATATTGGCAATGTGGCACATGAATTAAAGAATCCAATATTTAATATTCAAGGATATATGTCAATTCTATTAGAGGGGGCAATGTACGAGGAAGAACTTTGTAAAAAATATCTTTTAAAGGCAGAAGATAACATAGATAGAATGATGGCTATTGTTAAAGACTTAGATACGATAACTCAATTAGAGACAGGAGAAATCAAACTAAACATTAAATCCTTTGATATATTGAATTTAGTAAAAGAGGTAGTAGATAGTTTTGAAATAATAGCAAAAGAAGCAAATATTATTCTACAAATACAAAGTGATGAACCTTGTTTTGTTAAAGCAGACAAAGATAGAATAAGACAAGTATTGGTAAATCTAATAGAAAACGCCATTAGATATTCAAAAATAGATTCTAAATATGTAAACGTAAAGTTATTTGATATGGACGACTTATGTCTTGTTGAGGTATCCGACAAAGGAGTAGGAATATCACAACAAGATTTACCTCGATTATTTGAAAGATTTTATAGAGTAGACAAAGCTCGTTCAAGACAACACAAAGGTTCAGGTTTAGGCCTATCTATCGTTAAGCATATAATAGAAGCACACAATCAAACCATAAACGTAAGAAGCAGATTAGGAGAAGGTTCCGTATTTGGTTTTACCTTGGAAAAAAACTCTTTGAAAAAATAAAATTTTTCTTTGCTTTTTTAAATTTTTTCTTTGCTTTTTTTAAATTTTTCTTTGAAAAAAAAATCAAAACAATAGATATTCATATTATTTTAATATCTTTGTACAAAAAACCAAGTAAAATGAAGTTGTACACAAAGGACATAGTAAAGAAATACAAGAAAAGAATAGTAGTAAAAGGTGTTTCCATAGAAGTTTCTATGGGAGAAATTGTTGGCTTATTAGGTCCAAACGGAGCAGGTAAAACAACTACATTTTATATGATGACCGGCTTGATAAAACCCTATTCAGGACAAGTATTTTTAGATGATTTAGATATTACAGATATGCCAATGTATAAGCGAGCACAAGCAGGAGTTGGCTATCTTGCACAAGAGGCCTCTGTTTTTAGAACCTTATCTGTTGAAGACAATATAATGTCAATATTAGAATTTAATAACAAACTCTCTCCTCAAGAAAGGGACAAGAAAATGGAAGATTTGTTAGAAGAATTTAGCCTAACTCACATCAGAAAGAGTAAAGGGATTCAATTATCGGGAGGAGAAAGAAGAAGAACCGAAATAGCAAGAGCCTTAGCCGCAGATCCGAAATTCATTCTTTTAGATGAACCATTCGCAGGAGTAGATCCAATCGCTGTACAAGATATTCAAAATATTGTAAAAGACTTAAAAAATAGAAATATAGGCGTATTGATAACAGATCATAATGTTCATGAAACATTATCTATAACAGATAGAGCATATTTGTTGATAGAGGGAAGTGTTTTTCGTTATGGCACACCAGAGGAGTTAGCAAATGATGAACAAGTGAGGAAAAAATATTTAGGAGATAACTTTGAATTAAGATAAAACGATATGTTGTTGATTTATGTAGATAAATTAACCAATAGATTAGGCTATACTTTAAATTTAGTATTTAAGGAGTTAATGTCAATAAAGTATTCTATAACAATAGATAAAGAGTACTTTTTGCAATATGATGGTCCTAAATTATCTTATTGCACACAACCTTTGGCAGATGAATTGTTTTTGTTTAGTACACCTTTACTTTTTCAAACCACAATAGAGGTTGCAGAAATTAATTATTTTGAAAGAAATAACACACCCTACATATTCAAAACATATTTTAAGGAGTCTATTTGTGATTTTGATGTTTTAGCTGCATGTTTCTATTTAGTATCTCGCTATGAAGAATATTTACCTTATGTTAAAGATGTTCATTCTCGCTTTAAGGTAGAAGATAGTTTAGCATATAAAAGAGGTTTTCTCTCAAAACCTGTTGTTAATATATGGGTTAATGAATTGAAAAACACAATAGTAAATCGTTATCCGGAATTATCTACACAAAACAATCATTATTCTTATTTTAATACTATTGATATTGATTCTGCTTATTCCTATACATGCAAAGGATTTACAAGAAATTTATTAGGATTTACAAGAGATCTGCTGAAAGGGAATATTTCTCTATGCTTAGAAAGATTAAAAGTATTGTTAAAAATAGAAAAAGACCCTTATGATACTTTTGAATACATAATTTCGTTAATAGAAAGGCTGAAAGTCAATACAATCTTTTTTGTTCTTTATGGTGATTATGGGAAGTATGACAAAAATATAAACCCATATAATAATAAATTTAGAAGACTAATAAAACAGTTGTGTGATTACGGAAAAGTAGGCGTACACCCTTCTTATGAGAGTTTTGATTATCCACAATTAATCAACTCTCAAATAAAAATGTTAAAAGAAACTTTACATAAACCAATACAAAGATCTCGTTATCATTATTTGCATTTTCGTCTTCCTGAGGGATATAGAAGTTTAATGGCAACAGGAAGTATAGAACACGACTTTTCTATGGGATATTCTGATAATATAGGTTTTAGAGCGGGGATTTGTAGTAGTTTTAACTTCTACGATTTAGCTTTGGACTATGAAACAAAGTTGAGAGTACACCCTTTTGCATATATGGACGTTGCTTTGAAAAATGGATTGAAACTGTCTCCACAAGAGGCTTTGATAGAAATTAAGAAAATAACCGATGAGGTTAAAAAAGTTGGAGGAGAAATGATAAGTATATGGCACAATGAGAGTCTATCAAACAAGAGAGAGTGGTTTGGTTGGAGAGAAGTTTATGAAAAAACAGTAGAATATAGTAATAAAGAAAAATAAAAAAACGACAAAATATGATAGTAGTAACAGGTGCGGCAGGATTTATAGGAAGTTGTATGCTTCGTAAATTGAATTATGAGAAAATAACCAATATTGTTATAGTTGATGATTTTTCTAAGACGGAAAAATTAAATAATTATTCAAATTATAGTTTCTCTTTAAAGATAGATAGAAAAGATTTTATTCAATGGTTTAAGGAAAATGCAGGTCAAATTGAAGGTGTATATCATTTAGGGGCAAGAACCGATACAACAGAATTTGATTGGAATATTTTTGTCGAGTTAAATCTTCAATACACGAAAAATATATGGCAAATATGTGCTGAAAACAATATTCCGATGGTTTATGCCTCATCGGCGGCTACCTATGGAGACGGAGAAAACGGATATGAGGACGATATGAATCTCATTCCTCAATTAAAACCATTAAATCCTTATGGTCGTTCAAAACAAGAATTTGATTTATGGGCAATAGCACAAGAAAAACGACCTCCATTTTGGGCTGGATTGAAATTCTTTAATGTCTATGGACCAAATGAATATCATAAAGGAAGAATGGCTTCGGTAATATATCATTCTTTTAATCAAATTGTATCTACTGGAAAGGTAAAACTCTTCCGCTCTCATAGAGAAGATTATAAAGACGGTTGGCAAATGAGAGATTTTGTATATGTAAAAGACGTTGTTAATGTGTTGTTTTACTTAATGACAAATAAACCTCAAAGTAGTATATATAATCTTGGCTCAGGTCAGGCTCGAAGTTTTTATGATTTGGCTTCTGCTACATTTTCTGCTATGGGGAAAGAAACAATGATAGAATATGTAGATATACCAATAGATATAAGAGATAAGTATCAATATTTTACAGAAGCGAGTATGAAAAAGTTAATATCTGTTGGTTATAATACTCCTTTTTATTCTTTGGAAGAAGGAGTTAAAGATTACGTGCAAAATTATTTAATGAAACAATCTTATTTTTAATTATGAATTACAAATCAAAATTACATGATATAAAAGCATTTGTTTTTGACTATGATGGAGTTATAAGTGATGGGAATATATGGTCTGCAAATGACAAGATAATAGTTCGCAGTGGGAATGTAAAAGATGGTTATGCAATTCAGTATGCTTTGCGAAAAGGGTATGTTGTAGCAGTTATTTCAGGAGGGAATGGCGATAGTATAGCATCTCGAATGGCGATGTTGGGAGTAAAAGATGTGTATTTGGGTTCTCATCGCAAGAAAGAAATTTTTTTTAAGTTTTTAGAGGAAAAACAATTGCAAGCAAATCAAGTGCTTTATATGGGAGATGACATTCCTGATTATGATGTTATGAAAATGGTTGGCGTAGCTACTTGTCCTGCTGATGCTGCTGAGGAAATAAAACAAGTAGCAGATTACATATCTCATAAAAATGGAGGCTCAGGCTGTGTAAGAGATGTGATAGAGCAAGTAATGAAATTGCAAAATAAATGGTTTGACGAAGACGCTAAGGCATGGTAAAATTTAAACCATTAATTTGTTTATTAATAATTTGTATTAGTAATCATTTGTTCGCTCAGGAGCAAAAGACTTTTGAGTGTAAAGCGACTTATTATCACAATATGTTTGAAAATAGACGCACTTCCTCTGGTGAGATATTTTCACAAAAAAAATATACCGCAGCACACAAAACTTTGCCCTTGCATACATTAGTGAAAGTTACTAATTTGAAAAATGGTCGTTCTGTCTTTGTAAAAGTAAATGATAGATGTCCTAAAAGAGGTGTAATAGATTTATCTTATAAAGCAGCAAAGCACATATTGTTAAATGAAACAGGCTCTGCAAGAGTAAAGGTTGAAATAGTGGATAAAGATTATCTTGAAATAATAGATGATCAAGATGAAATATTTGCTTTACTTGATCAAGAAAATTTAAAAGATACTATTCGTAATAACACCTTTGATTCAATAATTACTTCAAGAGTAAATGAATATGAGGTGGCATTCATTTTTCCCTTCTATGTGCAACTTTGTGCAATAGAAAATATAGAGGATTTAGATAGTATTATAGAACAATTACCAATAAATTATAAAAACAATACAAAGGCTGAAAAAGTTTTAGATGAAGACTTCTATTATGTAAATATTGGTCCATTTTCATCTATAAATTTAGCAGAACAAGCTCTCAAAGGAGTAAAAAACACATTTAAATCGGCTTATATTGTTAAAAAGAAGTAAAAATGTGAATATTTATAAAAGATTTAAAATCAATGTGTAATATAGTGTAAGAAAAATAGTTTTTAACAAAAAAATGCGTAAAACTTCTTTTTTATAAAGTTTTTTTTTACTTTTGCACGACTGCATTTTGATTAAATAGATACTTTTAAAACGAAAAAGTAACAAAACAAATAGTAGATGTTAAAGTTTATACAAGATAGATACAAACGATTTGTGAGAATAGGTTCATTGGCTTGCATATTACTTACGGTAATTGCAAATCCTGAGTTTGTTTATTCTCAACAAGAGCCTCAATTTTCACAATATATGTTTAATCGTTTGTCATATAATCCTGGTTATGCAGGTAGCAATGGAGCTATTTGTTTAACAGGTTTCTATCGTAATCAATGGATGGGAATGGGATTGACAGACGTTTATGGTGAGGCATCATCAGCTTCAACGGGTGAAACAATGAACTTATCTTTTGATATGCCAGTTAGATTCCTTCATGGAGGAATTGGAGCAACGATCATTTCAGATAAGATAGGATTTCGCGATAATATTCATGCAAAAATAGATTACGCGTTCAGAATACAATTTCCTATAGGTAATTTGGCTATCGGTATAGAAGCTCAGCTATTTAACTCTACTTTAGATATGGGAGCATTGATAGGTAGTGATCAGTTTACAGAAGATGACCAAGTAGGAACAAGCTTAGACCCTGTTTTAGGTAATGCTGCTGAACAAAGTGATTTTCTTTTTGATTTAGGAGCGGGAATTTATTATCAAATACCTGGTAAATTGTATATAGGGCTATCAACTTCTAAAATAATGCAAACAGCAAGTGATAAGTTGTATTGGGATAATAGAAGATTCTATTACATACTTGCAGGTTACGAATGGGCTCTTCCTGCCTATCCTTCATTAAGATTATTGCCTTCTGCATTATTAAAAACCGATTTTATATCTAAATCAGCTTATCAAGTAGATGCATCGTTATTAATGGAATGGGAGCATAAGATTTGGGGAGGTATGACATATAGAGTACAAGATGCGATGGTATTAATGGGAGGTGTTGCTTTTGGAGACTTTAAGTTAGGAGTATCGTACGATATACCAACTTCAAGAATCTCTACTCAATCTTTTGGGTCATTAGAAGTGTTTGCGAGATTCTGTTTCAAGATAGAAAATCCACCTAAACCACCTACAATATACAGAAATACTCGTAGATTCTAATTAGATTATTTGAAACATAAAAACTAAAATAGCGTATTTTTTATAGAATAGAAAACAATTTGTGATATGAAGAAAATATTTTTGTTAATTTCAACAGCCTTTCTGTTGTTCAGTTGTGGCTCTTCTGACAAAGGAGAAGTCATAGGTGTACAAGAAAGACCAGACTTCTTGGATATGCAGCCGTATGGTATGGTTGACGTGCCGCAAGGAAGTTTTTTAATGGGCTCTTCAGATGAAGATGTTTACAAGCTTTATGATTGGCAGCCTAGAACAGTTCAAGTACAATCATTTTGGATGGATGAAACGGAAATTACTAATAATGAATACCGTCAATTCGTCTATTGGGTAAGAGACTCTATTGCCTATAAACTATTAGGAGTAGATTTTCCTGAAACATACTTGATAGAAGCAGACCAATGGGGAGAAGAATTGGAAACTCCTGTAATCAATTGGAGTAAGAAAATAGATTGGACATTAGAAAACGCAGATGAAAGAGAAGCGTTAGCAGAAATGTTTATTCCTGTTGATGAAAGATTTTATGGAGCTATGCAAATAGATGCGAAAAGATTGAATTACGAATATTATTGGATAGATCTTAGAGCAGCAAGCCAAAAGAATTTTGAAACAACAGCCTCAGAAGAATATAGAGGCTCATCATTTGCATCACGTCCAGAGGGATTAAGCAATAGAAATAAGTTTTATAGAAGAGAAGTAATCAATGTATATCCAGATACATTATGTTGGGTTCATGATTACGCATATTCTTATAATGATGCAGCAACTCGTTCTTATTTTAGCCATCCAAGATATGATAATTATCCAGTAGTTGGAGTATCATACAAACAAGCAAAAGCTTTTTCAGTGTGGAGAACGCTTATGATGAACAACTATTTAGCTAAAAAGGAATATGAAAGAATGGAAGACTTCCGTTTGCCAACCGAAGCTGAATGGGAATATGCAGCAAGAGGAGGAGTTGATGGAGCACCTTATCCTTGGGGAGGTCCATACGTAAGAAATGGAAATGGATGTTTCATTGCAAACTACAAACCATTAAGAGGAAATTATGGAGATGATGGAGGAGTAACACCAATATTGGTTGCGCACTATGCACCTAATGGATTCGGATTATATGATATGGCAGGTAACGTTGCAGAATGGTGTGAAGATGCTTACAACGAATCAGCATACAACTTTGCACACGATTTGAACCAAGTAAACGTATATCTTGCCTCAGAAGATGATGCTCCTGTAATGAAAAGAAAAACAGTTAGAGGAGGATCATGGAAAGATCAAAAATATTTCATTCAAACAGCAACTCGTTCATACGAGTATCAAGATTCAGGTAAGAGTTACATAGGTTTCCGTTGTGTACAATCTTACTTAGGACGTGTAAGAGGAGACAATCCTAAAACATCATCAAATGTTTACGTAGAATAATAAAAACTAAGAATAATTAATAGAGAACTAAAATTAGAAATCATTTAAGAAATAAAAATAGAAAGTTATGGGAATTATAGACAAAATAGTAACAAGTAAAGCTTATAAAGAAACAACAGCGAAATTATATGGTATGGGTGCAGCGGTCGTAATTGTGGGAGCGTTGTTTAAAATCAACCACTGGCCAGGTGCGGAAGAAATGCTTATCATTGGTATGGGTATTGAGGCTTTAATTTTCTTCGCATCAGCGTTTGAACCATTACACGTAACATACGATTGGAGTTTAGTATATCCTGAATTAGCAGGAATGGAAGATGCACACGGACACGCAGCAGAAAAAGAAAAGAAAGACAAGAAAAAAGATAAAAAAGCAGAAGCAACACAAGGAGCAGAAGGTGTGCAAGTTGTTGGAGGTGTTGCCGGCGGAACAACAATAATAGGCGGTTTATCTAATACACAAGCCTTAGATAAGATGTTGGAAGATGCAAAAATAGGACCAGAATTAATAGAAAGTTTAGGAAAAGGCTTACAAAACCTTTCTACAACAACATCTGGTTTGAACAACATAGCAGGAGCTGCAGCTGCATCAGAAAAATTCACATCAAATATCAATGTTGCATCAGAGTCAGTAGTAGAATTATCATCTGCATATAAGAAAACAGCAGACAACTTAAATAAAGACTTATTAGTATCAGGAGAATACTTATCATCAGTACAAGAAGCAACATCAGCAGTTTCAACATTAGCAAACATTTACAAAGAAACAGCAAATACACTTTCTGTTGGAGATGCTTCATACTTAGATGAATTGAAAACTATGGCATCAAGCCTTTCTTCAATCAATGCTTTATATGAAATGCAAATTCAAAATTCTTCTACTCAATTAGAAGCAACAAAAGCAGTTCAAGAAAGAATAGACAACTTAGTTGTGAACTTTGCAGATACAGCAGAAAACGTATTAAGATACAAAGAACAAGTAAATGCACTTTCAAAGAAAGTTGGAGCATTGAACGATATTTATGGAAATATGCTTGCTGCAATGCAAACAAAAGCATAGTTTAATTAAAGAATAGTCAAAAAAATAATTTTTAAAAATAAAATTAGAGAACTATGGGTGCTACGAATTGTCCGGAAACGCCGAGGCAGCGAATGATATCAATGATGTACTTAGTGTACACAGCGATGTTGGCCTTAAATGTTTCTGCAGAAATATTAAATGCTTTCGTTACAGTAGGGGATAGTGTTGAAGTAAGTAATAATTTGATTGCAAGTAAAGTTGAAGGTTCTTACATTGCATTTGAAAATGCTTACAATGGAAACCCTGGAAAAGTAGGAGAGAATTGGGCGAAAGCACAAGAAGTTAGAAAAAAGACAAAAGTAATGTTGGATTATATAGACAACATTAAATATGAATTGCATGCAATGACAGATGGTTTGAAAGGTGGCGTTGCGGAATCTAAGAAAATATTAGCAGAGCAAGGATTCGCAGGAATTGTTAAGAAAGATAATTACAATGAGCCTACACGTTATTTCTTAGCAGGAACAGAAGATGGTTCAGCAGGTAAGGCTTTGGAGTTAAGGAAGAAAATAGAAGCTTACCAAGCGGATATGTTAAGTTATGTTTCGAGTGAAGCATATAAAAAGCAGTTGAAAAGTATGCAAATCCAAACTGAAGGTACGTGGAAGAATGCAGCAGGTCAAAGTCTTAATTGGCAACAGTACAATTTCTTTCACATGATTATCACAGCTGACATGGTGCTTTTGAATAAGTTTAAATCAGAAATTCAAAATGCTGAAATGGACTTGATAAATCACCTTTATCAACAAGTTTCTGCTGATGACTTTAAATTTGACCAAGTTACTGCAAGGGTATTGCCTAAATCAACTTACATAATTCAAGGAGGTCAGTATGAAGCAGACGTAATAGTTGCAGCATACGATTCAAAAAGCGAACTTACAGGTGAAGTTAGAGGACAAAACTTAGTAGGGGATTCAGGAATGCTTAAATTGAAGTTTGGAGCAAACACCTTAGGAGAACAAAAATTCAAAGGAACAGTATTTGTTAAGAAAGAAACAGGTTCTGTGCCATACGAATTTGAAGGAGAATATTTCGTAGCAGCACCATCTGCAACAATATCTCCAACAAAGATGAATGTATTCTATATTGGACCAGAAAATCCATTGTCGATTTCTGTGCCAGGAGCAAACTCTAAAGACATTGTAGCTACAATATCAGGTGCAGGAGGAACAATAAGGAAGGTTAAAGACGGAGAATATATGGTTAAGGTTACTCAACAAGGAAATTGTCAAATCAATGTAAAAGCAAAAGTTGGTGGCAAAGAAATGGATATGGGAACAATGAAGTTTAGGACAAAAGTAATGCCTAAACCTGTTGCAAAAGTAGGTAAATATACAGGGGGTAGAGTATCAAAACTTGATTTGTCAATGCAAACGGCACTTCGTGTTGAATTAGAAGATTTTCTTTTTGAAGGTATTCGTTATACTGTTGTTGAATATAAATTTCAAGTTTTTAGAGGATCAGATGCTATGACGCCTTTAACAGGTACTAGTCCTCAGTTTACAGCAGAAATGAAAGCACAAATAGAAAAATTAAGAAGAGGAGATAGGGTTGTAATATCTGAAATTAGAGCAAAAGGTATAGATGGGGTAAGACCTACTTCTAATGAGTATTTAAATTTTACGATTAAATAATATTTTTTATTATGAAAAAAATAGAAATAATATTATTGGGCTTGTTTTTGTTCTTATCACCAAGTGTGTTTGCACAAGTGGTAGAAGAGCCTGAGGATAATTCAGATGGATTCTATACAAAAGAATCAGAAGTAATTGAGAACAATAAGAAAGCATTTGATTTTCCATACGTAAGAGAAGCCGATGTTGTTTGGGCTCATAGAGTTTGGAGAGTAATTGACTTTAAAGAAAAAATAAATCAAGTGTTTTATTATCCAACTGCTCCTGACCAAGGAAGAAAGAATCTTTATACAATATTAGATGAAGCTTTAACAGAAGGACGTATTAGATGTTTTGACGATGATATGTTTTCAAAAGAAATCAATTGGGTTGAAAAGAAAGCAAGTATGGGAAGAAAAAGCACAAAAACTATATATGTAGAAAATATAGATGGGGACTTTGATCCAGTTGATGTTGACACTGTAGAAGCTATGGACCCTTTGGAAATAACAAAATTAGAGATAAAAGAAGATTGGTTTATAGATAAAAATCGTTCTGTGGAAGATGTAAGAATAATAGGCTTTGTGCTTTATTATTATCAACCATCAATAGAAGAAGGAGGTGCGCCTACTAGAAATAAACTTGGTTGGATAAGATATAATGACCCAGAAGTGAGAGAGTTATTAGCAAACTCAGAAGTCTATAATATGGATAACGACAGAGCAAGACGTTCATACGATGACATTTTCCGTAAAAGATTATTTTCAAGTTATATAATCAGAGAATCAAACGACTTCAATAGAAATATAGAAGACTATTCAAGCGGAATAGATGCTATGATGGAGTCTCAAAGAATTGAAGATTATCTTTTTGAAATGGAAGAAGATATGTGGGAATACTAATCGTTACAATTCATAATAATAGAAAAGCTTGTCTAACTTAGTTTGGGCAAGCTTTTTTCTTTGTTTAAAGAAAAGGAATAGGAGATTATTTTTCTTATTCCTTATTTTTTTAAATTACTCCTTTGTGGTAATCGGATTACCTTCCTATGGTAATGAAATTACCCCTTTGTGGTAATTGGATTACCTTCCTAAGGTAGAAGCTCTACTTCTTTGAAGTAATTTTCTAAAACAAAGAAAAGAGAAAAAATATAGCAGAAAAAATACGCTAATCTTCTCGTTAATCATATTTTTTATGTGAATATTTTGTCTTTAACGCAGAAGGGATTTGTTTTAAAAATCAAGAAAAATTATTATTTTTGTACACTTAAATTTGAAATCTTAATAAAATGAGACGTTTGGTTATAATTGCACAAAAGGTCGAAGTGCTATATTTTATAAATAAAAGCTTTATGTAATGAAATTACTAAATGATAATGGTAAGGCATTGCTTTTTTCGTCTTTTGTGGTGCTTTATTTTGCATTGGTTTTGTGTGTGCATCTTCTTATGCAGAATGAAGAGGTGCATTATTTGTTTAGAAAGATTCTTCCTACATACGAGGTGAGTTTAGATGAGTCTTGGAATAAGACGATAACGAATTCTAATAAGCCTTTTGAGAAAATTACTTCTGAGAAAATGACTGTTTGGGACGGCTCTCACTATAATTTTATTAAAGAGGAGATGTATTCTGATATTAAAAACTTTGCATATTACCCTTTGTTTCCTTTGTTTTGGAAGGCTACGGGTTTATCTACTCTTGGCATAAGTTTGTTGAATATCTTTTTATTTGCCTTAGGTATGTGGGTTATGTTTAAGATTTTTGCAGATAATCTTTCTTGGAAACATTTGCTTTTTTTGCTTTGTGTGCCGTATATGGTCATTTTTATGATGCCATATTCTGAGGCTTTCTACTTTGTCTTTATTGCCTTGGGACTTTATGGAATTTTAAAAGAGAAATATTGGTTTTATTTCCTTGGTTTTCTTTTTGCTTCTATGACAAAATCTTCTTCGCTGTTATTTGTGATTCTATTTTTGTGTTTAGAGGGATTATATGCCTTGAATCATAGGAGTATTTCTTTGTTTTTTAAAAGGTTTTTAAAGGTTATTTTTCCTGTGGTGTTAGGAATGTTTTTAGTTATGTTGTTTCAATGGATTATGGGAGCGCCTTCGTTTTTTCAATCAATTATTTCTCAAAAGTATTGGGGGAAATCGCTTTCTTTACCTGAGTTGCCTTTTAGTTTTTGGTCAAATGAGGGCAGGAGTATAACCGTTCCTTTTCTTTGTCTTTACTTTTTGCCGATGTTAGTAGTTTTAGCAAGGGAGTTCGTGGTGGTTTTAAAATCGAAACAAAGAATAGAGTTTGATAAATGGAAACACGTAAGATTGATTTGCATTGTTTTTCTTGTTGGGAATGTGTTTACAGCTCTTTTTACTCAACATGGGGGCTTGTATTCTTTGGCTCGCTATCTTTTAGCTACGCCTTTTTTTGTGTTTTTGTTGTTTGATACAATCAATAGAAAGCGAAATAATTTTTGGCAAATAGTTTATCTTGTCATAGGGGTGATAACGATAATTATTTGTAAGGATTACTTTGCTAAGGCAGACTTTTTTGGTACTTATCTTGTGATAGTTACGTCTTTTTTGACTTATTTTTATCGTAGAATTAACACTAAAATCCTATATTCATTATTGGCTATTATTGTATTAGTAAATATGTGTTGGAGTGCTTATATGTTTAATTGTTTTTTGTTAAATGGTTGGATTTTTACTTAATATTTTGTTATTCAAACTTTTTTTGTATCTTTGCAAACTGATTTTTAGTAAAAAATAGAGTAATTAAATAACATAAAAGAAATGACAAAAGCAGAAATTGTTGCAGAAATCGCACACAGAACAGGCATTGAGAAAATGGTAGTTCAAGAATCGGTAGAAGCTTTCATGACAGTTTTGAAAGAAGCTTTGACAAGAGAAAATGCTGAAAATGTTTATTTAAGAGGTTTCGGTAGTTTCATTGTAAAGAAAAGAGCTGAAAAAACAGGTAGAAATATTTCTAAAAACACTACAATTATTATACCTGCACATTACATTCCATCTTTTAAACCTGCAAAGGTATTTATGGAGTCAGTTAAGAAAAATGTAAAACAAGTAAAATAAGCATTAAATAATATTAATTATGCCAAGCGGAAAAAAGAGAAAAGGTCATAAAATGGCTACTCACAAACGTAAAAAACGTTTAAGAAAGAATAGACATAAAAAGAAATAATTTCTTTTTGGACTTAGTGTCTATGTAAGGTTATTGCGAAACATTTAGACATGCTCTTATGTTTCGCAATATTTTTTTGTTTAATCATCTTAAAATTGTATTCGAGTGGATAAAGATTTGATTATTGATGCTTCTTCTGACTCAGGAGTAGATATAGCGCTTCTTGAAGATAAGAAGTTAGTAGAATTGCATCGTGCAAAATCGGAATCACAACACATTGTCGGCGATATTTATCTTGGGCAAGTTAAAAGAATTTTGCCAGGATTGAACGCTGCTTTTGTTGATGTCGGTTATGAGAAAGATGGTTTCCTACATTATCTTGATTTAGGTTTATATTATTCTTCTATTAAGCGATTTACTAAAATGGGAATAAGTAATTCGTTGAATAATGTTGACCTAAAAAGTTTAAAAGAACCTAACTTAGGAAAGAATGGCTTGATAACAGATTATGTAAAGCAAGGACAATTGATACTTGTGCAGATAAGCAAAGAGCCAATCTCTACAAAAGGTCCACGCCTTAGTGCGGAAATATCTTTTGCAGGGAGATTTTTAGTTTTAGTTCCCTTTTCTAATAAGGTTTCTATTTCTCAAAAAATAAAAAACTCAGAAGAAAGAAATCGTTTAAAAAGATTGATTCAAAGTATTCGTCCGGAAGGTTTCGGAATCATTATAAGGACTGTTGCAGAAGGACAATCTGTTGCAGATTTAGACAATGATTTGAGAGATTTGATGTCAAAATGGGACGAATTGATTAAGAAACTTCCGAAATCCCTACCTCCATGCAAGATGATTTCGGAAATGGATAAGTCTTCGGTTATTATAAGAGATATGCTCACAGAAGAATTTACTAATATCTATGTTAATGACGTAGATATGTATGAGGAATTGAAGACTTATATTTCAAATATTTTTCCAAAAATGGAGGAAATACTGCATTTGTATAAAATGCAAACTCCAATATTTGAACAATTCAGCGTAGCTAATCAAATACGCAGTTCTTTTGGTAAGGTTGTAACCATAAGAAGTGGGATTTATTTGGTTATTGAGCAGACAGAGGCTATGCATGTAATAGATGTTAATAGCGGACATAGAATAAAATCAAGTCAAGATCAAGAAGAAAACGCTCTTATGGTCAATTGTGAAGCTGCCGTTGAGATTGCACGTCAAATGCGTTTAAGAGACTTAGGCGGAATCATAGTTATTGACTTTATAGATTTGAATTTAGCTTCAAATAGAAAGATACTTCTTGATAAGATGAACGAAGAGCTTAAAAAAGATAAGGCAAAACATACCGTATTACCTTTAAGTAAGTTTTGTCTTATGCAAATTACTCGCCAAAGAGTTAGACCAGCGGTTGATGTTGATTTATCGGAAGTTTGTCCTTTATGTAACGGTAGTGGAAAAATAAAATCGTCTATGGTAGTAGTAGATGAAATAGAAAATGACATAAAATACCTTTCCCAAGAACAAAACGAAAAGAAACTTACTGTAATAGTACATCCGTTTGTTCGTTCTTATATAACATCGGGCTTATTTAAGTCAATCAGACGTAAGTGGCAGAAAAAATATAGAATCAAAATAGAAGTAATATCTTCATCTGACCATGGAATAATGGAATACGCATTTTTGAATGCTGAGAATGAGGAAGTGAAATTGTAGGAAACAAAAAAAAGAGAGAAAATTTAATTTCTCTCTTTTTTTATGTGATCTAGTCAGGATTCGAACCTGAGACCTACTGCTTAGAAGGCAGTTGCTCTATCCAGCTGAGCTACTAGACCAGCCCTTAAAAAAAAGAACCATTTCTTTGGTTCCTTAGTCGGGGTAGCAGGATTCGAACCTGCGACCTCCACATCCCAAATGTGGCGCGATAACCGGACTACGCTATACCCCGTTTTTCTTTTCCCAACGTAGAATCTTCTGCGGAGAGAGGGGGATTCGAACCCCCGGTACCCGTTATTAGGTACGACAGTTTAGCAAACTGTTGGTTTCAGCCACTCACCCATCTCTCCAAT
>CALDHX010000076.1 GCA_937901525.1 uncultured Bacteroidales bacterium | reverse complement strand
AAAAAATCAAAGAAAAAATTAAAAAAATCAAAGAAAAAAATTAAAAAATCAAAGAAAAATTTTTGCGATTCTATTATATTGATTTACACGTGTTTATATTTGGGATTCTTTTAGGGAGTTTTGAAGGTGTAACTATGATGTAAAATCTCGTTTTTCTTGTTTTTAAGTCTTAACAAAAAATTAACAAACAATTAAAATTTAATTAACAGCATTAGAAAATGCAATTAGTATTTTTGCCATTGAAAAAAAATGATGGCAAATGCAAAGAATATTAATATTATTACTCATTCCGATAGCGACATTTTCGCAAGTAATAAAAGGAAGTGATACTGTCTTGCCAATAAGTCAAAAGGTGGCAGAGCAATATAGTACAAAAAATCATATAGTCAGTGTAACGGGCGGTGGAAGTGGAGTTGGCATTTCTTCACTTATAGAAGGTAGTTGTGATATTGCACAAAGCTCTCGTAAAATTAAGTATTCGGAAATAAAGAGAATGCAAAAGGCATCGAAGCAATTTGAAGAAAAAATAGTAGCATACGATGCGATAGCAGTCATAGTAAATCCTACCAATAAAGTATCACAACTTACGAGAGAAGAATTAGAAAAAATTTTTACAGGAAAAATAACAAATTGGAAACAAGTAGGAGGAGAGGATAGAAAAATCATAGTTTATACGCGAGAGTCTTCTTCTGGTACATACGAATTCTTTAAAGAAAGTGTATTAAAATATAAAAATTTCAAAGCATCAGCCCTTTCATTACCTGCAACAGGAGCAATAATACAATCGGTAAAGCAAACCAAAGGAGCAATAGCCTATGTAGGATTAGCATATCTTAATAAAGAAGTAAAAGCTTTAAAAGTAAGCTATGATAATAAGCAATTTGTATATCCTTCAATTAAGACAGCAAGTGATAAAACTTATCCGATACTTCGCCCTTTATACTATTATTATGAAAAAACAAACAAAGCGAAGGTAGAAAACTTTATTAATTATTTGGAATCCACAAAAGGGCAAGAAATAATCAAACAACAAGGATTTATTCCGGCAAAATAAAACGTAGAAAGAATGAAGTTGAAATATAAAAATATTAATAAATATTTAAGTGAAGGCATAATAAAGATATGTGGAAGCATAAGTATAGTTTTAATTCTTTTGATTGTGGTTTTTTTGTTTTCCGAAGCCTTAGGATTCTTTAAACACAACATTGTAGAAGAAGGATATGTGATAGCAGTCAGTAAAAAAAATCCCATCAATAACCTTTCCTCACAAGAAATTAAAGATATATTTGATGAAAACATTACAAGATGGCAACAACTTGAAGATAAAGAGAGAAAAACTCTAAAAACAGAAATACGAGTTGCCTATACAATACAACAAGCCTTGGAGATAAAGGATAGAAGTAATCTTATAGCATTTTTACCAGAGGAGTTTATTTCGGAATTTCCAGATATGAGGAAGTTGGAATGCGACAATATTAGTTTATCTGACTTTTTTATGGGAAAAGAATGGTATCCGACCTCGCAACCTTCTGCACAATTTGGAGTTTTGCCTATACTTACAGGTACTTTAATGGTGAGTCTTTTATCAATTTTGATAGCTTTGCCCTTTGCAATAGCATCTGCAATATATTTATCGGAGCTTTCAAACGATAAAACTTATAGGATTCTAAAACCAGCCATAGAGTTGCTTTCAGGAATACCCTCTGTTGTTTATGGATTCTTTGGTTTAGTGGTAATTGTTCCCTTAATACAGAGAATTTTTAACTTAGATGTAGGAGAAACTGCACTTTCAGGGGCTGTTGTCTTGGCAATAATGTCTTTGCCTACGATAATAACAGTGGCAGAAGATGCAATGCGTACAACTCCCTTATCATTAAGAGAGGCTTCGCTTGCCTTAGGTGCGACAAAGTGGCAAACAATTCACAAGGTTGTTATTCCTCATTCAATTTCTGGTATAACAGCAGGTGTAGTCTTGGGAATAGGAAGGGCAATAGGTGAAACAATGGCCGTGCTTATGGTAACAGGAAACGCATCTGTTTTAACAGGAAATATTTTGGAGCCAGTTAGAACAATACCTGCAAGTATTGCAGCAGAATTAGGCGAAGCACCAGCAGGCAGTGCACACTATCAAGCCTTATTTGTATTAGCTTGCATTTTATTTATCATAACTTTAATTATAAACCTTGCAGTTGATAGGATAACTCATAAATCAAAAAAATAAATAAAAGATGAAAACGAAGAAATTAAACCAAAATATAGCATTTATACTTATAAAACTTATGAGTTTTAGTATAATAGCAGTGTTATTGGCAATATTAATATTCATTATAACCAAAGGACTGCCTGCAATATCGTGGGAATTTATCACTGAAATGCCAAAAGAAGGAATGACAAAGGGCGGAATTTTTCCTGCAATTATAGGAACTCTTCTATTATGCTTAGGAAGTATGATAGTTGCCTTTCCTTTAGGAGTAATAAGTGGGATATATCTAAATGAATATGCAGGAAATACCCTTACAGTTAGACTGATAAGATTGATGACAAACAATCTTGGAGGAATACCATCAATAGTATTCGGATTATTTGGTATGAGTTTATTTGTTAATACTTTGGGTTTTGGTGATAGTATATTAGCAGGTAGTCTTACTTTGGGAATATTGGTCTTGCCATTGATAATTAAAACCACAGAAGAGGCATTAAAACAAGTTGATGAAAGCTATCGACAAGCTTCTTTGGCCTTAGGTGCAAGTAAACTCTATACAATTAAAAAAGTTGTTTTGCCAATGGCTTTTCCAAATATAATTACAGGCCTTGTTCTTTCAATCGGTAGGGTTTCAGGAGAAACAGCACCAATACTTTTTACGGTTGCAGCATACTTTTTGCCTCATTTACCAACAAGTATATTTGATCAAGTAATGGCATTGCCTTATCATCTTTATGTTTTGGTAACTTCTGGTACGGATATTGAAGCCTCACGTCAAATGGCATACGGAACTGCACTTGTTTTAATTGTGATGGTTTTGATGTTTAATTTGTTGGCAAATGTTTTAAGAAGATATTTTAGTAAAAAAATAAAAACAAACTAATATGATAATAGAAGTAAAGGATTTGAATTTTTATTATGGAGATTTTCATGCGTTAAAAAATATAAATATGTCAATAGCCGAGAAAACGGTTACAGCATTCATTGGACCTTCTGGTTGTGGGAAGAGTAGTTTGCTAAGAATGTTTAATAGAATGAATGATCTTATTCCTAACACTAATATGTCTGGGAATATTATTATTAATAATCAAGATATTTATGCAAAGGATATAGATGTTGATGAGTTAAGAACAAGGGTTGGAATGGTATTTCAAAAACCAAATCCCTTTGGAAAAAGTATATTTGAAAATGTTGCATACGGATTAAGGGTGAATGGAGTAAAGGATAAGGCTTTTATTGAGCAAAGAGTAGAAGAAAGTTTGAAAGGAGCTGCGCTTTGGAATGAGGTAAAAGATAAATTGAAAAAATCAGCCTTTGCACTTTCGGGAGGACAACAACAAAGGCTTTGCATAGCTCGAGCTTTGGCGATACAACCAGAAATTTTATTAATGGATGAGCCTGCATCAGCACTTGATCCTATTTCAACAATAAAAATAGAGGACTTGATTTTTAACTTAAAAGATAAATATACAATAGTAATTGTAACGCATAATATGCAACAAGCCGCAAGGGTTTCAGATAAAACAGCATTTTTCTATATGGGAGAATTGATTGAGCATAATGATACAAGCTTGATATTTACTAATCCTGAGAAAAAAGCAACACAAAATTATATAACAGGTCGTTTTAGTTAGTAATGAAAAATAAAAAAGAATGGAAAAGCATATAGATATAGAGCTCAGAAGTTTAAAAGAATCATTGGCTGATATGTGGCAAATGGTTGGTAAACAAATTGACAAAAGTAGTCAAGCACTTCTTACATGTAATAAGGCTTTGGCAAGAGAGGTGATTGCAAGAGAAAAGATGTGTAATGCAATGGAATTGAAGATTGATTCGCAGTGTGAGAATTTTATTGCTTTGTATAACCCTGTTGCAATAGATTTACGTTTGGTATTGGCAATTCTTAAAATTAATAACAATCTTGAAAGAATAGCTGATTTTGCAGAGGGAATTGCAATCTTTGTTTTGAAGAATATGAGTGAAGAGCTCGAAAAAAATGATTTGGAGAATTTGAGATTAGAAGAGATGTTAAAGCAAGTAAAAAATATGTACGCTTTAACAAAAGAGGCATTAGAGGAAGAAGATACGGAAAAAGCTTCACAGGTCTTTGGAATAGATAATTTGGTAGATGAAATCAATCATAATTCAGTAGAGGTGTTGTCTAAGATGATTGAAAAACGTACAGATAAAACTCAGGAATATTTGTATTTGCATTCGGTTATAAGAAAATTAGAGAGAATAGGAGATAGGTGTGATAATATTTCCGAGGAAATAGTCTTTTACTTAGATGCAAAGGTTTTAAAGCATTCTAAACAAAATAAAGACGCTGTTTAATATTTTAACAGCGTCTTTATTTTTGTTTATGGGTTTTTCTTTGCTATTTTTATTTCGCAAGGTGGGTTTAGTGTTTTGTTTCTATATTTTGATTGTTCTTTTATTTGTGCTTCCAATTCTTTAATTGATGAACCTCTTGTTGTTATTCGGCTTTCTGCAATGCCTTGTGCAACTAAGTATTTCTTAATTGCATCGGCTCTTTCTTTTGTTATTTGATTGTCTTTTTTAACATTTAACCCCTCGGTCATGACTCTTCCTATTATATTGACATTTATTTGAGGGTATTGTTTTAATGATTTTACAACTTCGTCTAATGCTCTGTGGCATTCTTGCATAAGGATTAATCCTCCTGCTATATCGTCATCAAAGTATAGGTCTCCGTTTATTGGTAGTGGAGAGCCTGCTTTTATTTCTACAAGTCGAGCTGAAAGAATGGTGTCTTTTCCAATTGCTTGTGCGTGAGAGATTGTTCTTGTGTAATTAAAGAATCCTTCTTTGCTTAAAACTATTTCGTAAGTCTTTTCTGGTAATAGCTTTATTCTGGTTGAGCCAGCGTTTTCTTTGTCTATGACAACTCTTTGTGTCTCTAATTCTTTTACATATAGTTTTGCTGTTGTTCTTTGTTGTTTTAGACTGTCAATAGGGTTGATTACAAGAGGGGAATAGTTGGTCCATACTTCACAAGCTATGGTGTGTCCTAATCCTCCGTCATTAAGATTATCTACAACTATGATATAGGTTTCGCCTGCTTTAACATCTATGTATTTTCCGTATGCTTCATCGGATTCTTTTGCAATGTGTGCAGTGTTGCTCTTTAATGAAAGCCCTGTTTTGCCTTTTGTTGTTGTGTTTGCAATTGATTGAACGCTACGAATAGGCTTTACTCTGTTTCTTTCTACGCGATTGCAAAAGTATTTGTCGGTGTATTTATAGACAATAAAGTCATAATCATCAGAAAAACTTTTTGGAGTGATGTCAATTAATAACTTTCCGTCATAAGGTATTGTTAGGGAATACCAAATTGAGTTGTGCTCTGATTCAAATACATTCTTTGTTTGTGCATCTCTTTTAACTTCGTTTATGTAACCAGGACCTCTTAATGGTTCTGTTGGTCCAAATGCAACATCGGCTTGCAATGTTACAGGGAAAAGACAATCTGAACATCTGTCTGGTAGAACTACTTCAACAGGTGCAGCAGGTGCAGGCTTTTTTGGTTTCTTTTTCTTACTTTTGTTTTGGGCACAAATTCCAAAGCTAAGTACTATGACAAGGAGGAATAATATTATTTTTTTCATGATCGTAATTATTTTAATTTATGCGACAAAACTAATAAAAATTAATAGAAAAACAAAATTTTTTTGTTAAAATCTACAAACATTTCCCCTTTCCGTTGGAAAGTTTTGTTGTTATGGTAATTCCAAAGAAATTATACCAATCTTTATTCTTTTCATTTCCGCGAGAAAGGTTGTGTTGATTGTAGTAACCTTCTCTTCCCTCTAATTCATGTGTACGATCGGCTGCGGCAGCTCCAAGTTCTCCTGCCCATTCTATCATTGTGCCGTGATCAACGTATTTTGTGCTGATGTCATCTATGTAATCTGTAAAGGTTTTTCTAAATCCCCATTGTAAACCTATTGATATGTATTCGCTAAGACTAAATTTGCAACCTAAACCAAATGGAATTGCTAAACTATAACGTGAATATGGTTTGTTGTATCCTGGCATACCTTGTCCTTCTGTATTGAGTGGTTGCAATTCTATTGATTCTTCTATTTGGCTTATAGGGTTTATTATATCTGTTTTTGGATTGAAGTGAAATCCTGCTAAACCAACAAAAATATATGGTGCAATTCTATGTTGCTTACTGCCTGTTTGATAGTCTAAGAAGTTAAATTCTACAACCATACTAAATTCTTTTATGTCGGAGTAAAAGCTTAGGTTTCTTGGATTGTTGAAATAGGAATCAAATCCTTCTAATTTTGTTAGGCAAAAGCTGGTATTTAAAACCCAACGTGAATTGAAATTATAGCGAGCCATAATTCCCCACATTATATTAACGTTGTAGAAGTCAAAACTCGATTCAAATTGATTCCATTGTTTGTTTTCTTGATTGCTGTTAAAGGCAGAGTTTATGTCTCCTACGTAATTACTACCGCCAATAGTTGCTCCGATTTCTAATTTATGTAATTGTGCGTTTGTTATTAAACAAATATTTAATAAAATAATAAATGTGATTAGTTTTTTCATTTTATGTTGTTTTTTTCAAATTCCATAATATCTAAATCTTTTGCTTTGCCGTTGTCAAGACAAAACTTTACTAATGTAGATTTTAAGTGAAAGCCTTGTCTTCCACATGCTCCGGGGTTTATGTGGAGTAAATCAAATTCTTTGTCGTATATGATTTTTAAAATGTGTGAATGACCACAAAGAAATATGTCAGGCTTTTCTTCTTGTAGCTTTTTTCTAATGTGTTCTGGGTAATGTTTTGGATAGCCTCCTATATGTGTCATAAGAATTTTTGTGTTTTCAATTTCTAAGGATTGAAATTCTGCTACATCTTCAAGTTCGTATCTGCTATCGCAATTACCCCAAACGGCGATAGTGGGTTTGAATATCCTTAGTTCGCAAAGAGCATCGGAAGATCCAATATCGCCGCAATGAAGTATTAAATCCACATCTTCAAAGAAAGAATAGATTTGTTTTGGTATTAGAGAGTGAGAATCACTCATTACACCTATTTTTGTCATTTTCTTATTATTCTATTACTATTTCGTCAATGAACAACCAAGATTTTTCTCCTGCCGAAAGATGCCATTGAGGATTTACGCCAAGATTATAAGCTTTAATTTTTATATAACGAGCCGAAAATTCTTTGTTTGTAAAGAATGTTTTAGTTATACAAGAATCTATCTTTTGGTCAACGTCATTTTCAACTATTTCTAAGAGTTGAAAATCAATTCCATTGTCAGAAATATAGTATTCTACTTTTGTAGGCATAAAAATCCAACTTCTTTGATCTTGAATAAAGTTTCCTCCAACTCTTTTTATGTTTTGTTTTTTTCCTAAATCAACAATTGCTTCTAAGTCTTCGCCCCAATATCCTTGCCAACAACCAAGTTTCCAATTATCGTTACCTCTTTTTAAGTCAATTAAGGCATTGTCGCCAGAAGCTGTGTATTGAGAGTTGACATCTGTTAGAACCTTTACGCTTCTTCCTGCAGGTATTTTGTAAAGTTTACATTCTATTTCTTGGGATTTGCCTTTGTTTTGAGCGTATGCTGTAATTGTTACGCTTTCTTTTAATTTCAATTTGCCTTTTCCTACAAAAGTGTAGTTCTTTCCATTAGATAAAGAAACGTATATTGTGTCTTTTGGGTTGTAGGCTTTGAAATTTACTTCTAATTTTTTAGTAAATGTTCCTGTGCCTTCGTATGAAATGTATGGAGTTGTGCAAAAATATTCGTTTTCTATCTTGCTATATGGTCTGTCTTCTTTTGCAGTTGCGAAGTCTTTGACTGCTTTATAGCTCATTGTGAATTGAAGTTTTCCTCCATTCTTTATGTCCTCATAATTAATGAAAGATTTGTTGTAGTCTTTACCATTTAGTTTTATTGCTTTAACGTATGGTGTGTTTTCTGCATTTGGTGCCTCTATTATTAAGTCTTTGCCATTTTCTAAGTGCATTGTGATTTTTTCAAACAAAGGAGAAGCAAATACATATTGATTATCCACAGGGCAAACAGGATAAAATCCCATTGCACTCATAACATACCAAGCTGACATTTGACCAACATCATCGTTTCCACATATTCCATCAGGTTTAGAGGTGTATAGAGTTGTTAGGATTTGTCTTACCAATTCTTGTGTTTTGTATGCTTGACCAGAATAGGCATATAAATAAGCTGTGTGTTGGCTTGGTTCGTTTCCGTGGCAGTATTGACCGATTAATCCTGTAACATCGGCTTGGTCTCTACCTGTTGTTTTTTCGTTTGTAAAGAAACAAGAATCTAATTTTTCGCAAAACTTAGCGTCTCCTCCCATCATTTCAATCAAACCGTTTACATCGCCAGGAGTATAAAAAGTATAATGCCAACCATTTCCCTCAGTATAGTTTTGATCTATTTGAGTAGGATTGAAATTAGGCATAAAACGACCGTTTTCTTTTGGTTGGATAAATGTGTTGTTTGGATTGAAAAGATTTTTGTAGTATTGCGCCTTTGTAATCATTGAATTGTAAACATCTTTCTTATTTTGCAATTGAGCAATCTTAGCAACGCAATACATATTGTAAGCATATTCAACAGTTTTTGATACGCTTTCGTGTTCTTTGTCTGAAGAAATGAAACCGTTTTCAAGGAAATAATCAAATCCGAACTTCTTTTTGTCCATTGAACCTAACATTGATTCTAAGGTTAAGTCTTTATCGTGAATTATTCCTTTTGTATAAAGGTCTGCCATCATACTTATTCCGTGCATTCCTATCATACAATAAGTTTCAAACGAAGCTAACTCCCACATTGGTAAGAATCCGCTTTGTTTATATATGTCTAATGAAGTTTTTGCAAAGTCTAAACTTCTTTCTCTATCAATTAGCGCAAGCAAAGGGTGAAGTGTACGATATGTATCCCACAAAGAAAATACTGTGTAACGATTATAATTATCTGTTGTATAGATTTTGTTATCCATTCCTCTGTATTTTCCATCTACGTCTGAGTAAAGATTTGGTGCAACCATACAGTGATACAACGCAGTATAGAAAGTAATGGTTTTTTCCTTGTCTTTGCTTTCAATCTCTATTTTTCCGAGTTCTTTATTCCAAAGTTGCTCTGCATTTTTCTTTGCATCTTCAAAAGATTTGAAAGTCTCAGCATGTAAATTATTTATAGCACCGCTCTCATCAACAGAAGAAATTGCAACAATAGCCTCTATTGAATTGTTTTCTTCGCTATCTGAATTTCCAAAATCAAGGAATAATCTCTTGCTTTGCTCATCGAATTTGCTATTTGCTATTTCGCAGTTGAATTGTGCAGCAAAATAAATTCTCTGATCCGTATTCCAAGCCTCAGAACGTCTATATCCTATAACAGTGTTTTGATTCACTATTTTATAGCTCATATCCAAAAGCTTATCTCTATGCTTAAAGTCAATTACTATTGCTTTTTTCTTTCCGTTTTTAGGGAAAGTGTATTTGTGATAGCCAGCTCGCTCCGATGCAGTAAGCTCTGAAATAATTTTATCTTCATTATATGCTTCTACTCTATAATATCCTGCGTGAGCATATTCGTCTTTGTGGGAGAAATTCAAGATAAAATCCTTGCTATTAAAACTTTTCATAGTAGGAGTAAAAAGAAAATCTCCATAATCAGAACAACCCGTACCAGAAAGGTGAGTGTGAGAAAAACCATATATTACATTATCAGAATAATGATAAGCACTACAACCGTCCCAACCATCAAGACGAGTGTCAGGAGAAAGTTGCACCATTCCAAAAGGTGCTATTGCACCAGGATAAGTGTGTCCGTGAAAATCCGTTCCAATAAAAGGATTGACTGATTTATAATATTGTGTTTGATTGTTTTGTCCTTTGGCAATAAATACCAATAAACATAGGCTAAGTGTTAGAAAAATCTTTTTCATTCTTAATTACATTTTAAATATTTGGGATAAACAAAATACGAACTATTATCTATTTTTATTAAATTATTGTTTTTATCTTTATAAGTACCGATAACCTCTATTTTAGCCATGTTTTCCTCATAATAACCAATATCTTTTTTTGCTATTTCCAAGACGCAAACACTTTTCATTTGAGGAAGAATTTGGGATTCTATTTCAAAAGAATACATTGCAGTATTATCGCAATCAGTTATCTTACCTGATAAATCCATTTCAACATCATTCCAAGATGTATTTATTACATATATATATAAGGTATCTTGACAAGAGTATTTATCAATGCTTATTACCACAGGTGCAAAGGCTTTTTGAATTGTATGATAAACATCTTTCTTTAAATATTCAACATCTATACAACTCCACCCAATTGCAGGATAAGGCTCATTGAGTTGCCAAGTTAAACTACCCATACAATAAGGCATAGCACGAAGATGCGACTCTATTCCAATAGAAAAAGCCTCCGATGCCACAATAGAAGTTTTATTTATGTAGTCTTCATCTTTTGAATAAGAGTCAAAACGTTCTAAAATTCTATTTTCAATCAATTCAAATCCACGATTATGTTTTTGATGTATAGCAAAACCTTTATTCTCTTTTGAATAAGGCAAAGTAAAATACTTCTCTACTGTTTTTTTATTAGGAGAAGATTGAAAACCATACTCACTCATAAATCGAGGAACCTTTCTTGTGTAGGTTTCAAACACAGAATCGCCCCACCAAACGCCCCAATAATGACAATCACCCTCGGTAAGACTTTCTTTTCTTCCCCAACCATTAAGCGGAGACGAATGAGTATAATCTATTGTAGGGCAATATTCATTTACAATATTTGGAAGAAGCTCACGAAACAAAGTATTATAGTTTTTAACAGCAAGAGCAGTGTCTTTAACCTCTTTGTCCCAAGACCAATTGCCCCAACCTTCCCAAATTTCGTTGTTTCCGCACCATACAGCCAAAGAAGGATGTGAGGAAATTCTTAAAACATTTTGACGAGCCTCAGCTTCAACCTCTGTTAAGTAATCCTTTGTAGCAGGATACAAAGCACACGCAAAAGGAAAGTCTTGCCAAATTAAAATTCCATTCTCATCGCAAGCCTCATACATTTGTTCATCAACATAATATCCACCTCCCCAAACTCTAAGCATATTCATATTACATTCTTTTACCAAATCAATATGCTTAGCCATTCCTTCATATCTTTCTTTGTGCATTGCAGAAGGCACAAGGTTAGCACCCTTTGCAAAAATTGGCATTCCGTTTACAATAAAGCAAAACTCACTACCATATTTATCCTTTTTCTGAGAAAGTTCTATTGTTCTAATTCCAAATCTTGTCTTTACACTATCTAAACATATAGACTCCTTATTATAAAGATAAATTGTAGCCTCATAAAGCGTAGGATTACCATAACCATTAGGGAACCAAAGTTGAGGATTCTCTACATTGAATCTAAATAAAGAAAGATTATCTTTTGAATTTTCAAGACTTAATTCTCCTAAATCCAAAATTGTTGTTTTGTTATCAGAAGTAGAGTAGGCAAGTTTAAGATTGTATTTTTCATCTTTAAGAAATTCGGTTTTAACAGTAAGAAGCATATTTGCCACTTCTTCCGAAATTGCCTCTGTTTGCACACTTGCAAATCTTAAATATTCCTTTTCGTCCTCAAAAGTCAAGCAAACAGGAAAAGAAATCTCACCTGCAAGTTGTCGAGGAGCCCAATCCCAACCAAATTGAAAAGCAGCCTTACGGAAAACAGCCCTTTTTTCTGAATGAAGTATGTTAAAATCATCACTATTTACAGCTTGCCATTTTTGATATATAGGTTCAATCTCTACAATCAATTCATTTGCTCCTTTTTTCAAAAACTTCTTTACATCAAACTCATAAGAACGAAAAGCATTCTTTGTTTGAGCAATTTCTTTTCCGTTAAGAATGATTTTAGCATAAGTATCTATGTAATCAAACTTCAAACGAATAATATCTTTCTTTAAAAGAGCTTTATCGACCTCGAAATTTAAAACATAGGTCAAATGACAAGTATCTAAAAACGAATAATTCTCCTCGTTTGCTCCAAAGAACATATTTTCATTTCTTTTTTCTGCAAGCAAATCATAGATATTAGTCTTGTCATCGTGTATTTTGAAAACTTCATTATTGCAAATCAAAACACCGTTGTTGATTTGAATCGTTTGAGCAAAAGAGAAATTCCAACACAATAAAGCAATTATTGTGAAAAACAATATTTTCTTCATAATTCTAATAAGTTAAGGCTGCTGCTCCTAAGATAGCAGTGTCGTTTTCTTTTAAAGCCGATTGTTCAACCACTATTTTTCCACGAAAAACAGGGTAAAGATTTTCTTCTAAGTATTTTTTAAAAGGATTAAGCAATAAATCGCCAGCTTGACTTAGTCCACCAGAAAAAATAATCTTTTGAGGCGATGTAATAGCAACAGCATTCGCCAAACCAATTGCAAGCATTTTTGCAGTAAGGTCAATACATTCTAATGCCAAAGCATCATTTTTTCTTGCAGCCTCGCAAATTGTGTATCCGTTTATTTCATCAGGGTTCAATTCTCTAAGCAAAGACGGTGTCATGTCTTTTTGAAGAAGTTTTAATGCTGTTCGTCTTATCCCTGTTGCAGAAGAATAAGTTTCCAAACAGCCTTTTCGTCCACAACCACACTCTCTTCCGCCAATTTGAACAATAGTATGCCCAACTTCTCCTGCAAATCCGTCATGTCCGTAAATCATTTTGCCATTTGAAACAATAGCACTGCCAACTCCTGTGCCAAGAGTAATCAAAATAAAGTCGTTTACTCCCTTTGCTGCGCCATAAATCATTTCTCCAATGCCAGCTGCGTTTGCATCATTCGTTAATACAACCCTTAAATTCCAACCTTCATTGAGCAAAAGCATCTCTAACATGTTTTTCATAGGGATAATGCCTTTGAAAGGTAGGTTTGGAGCAAGTTCAATCGAGCCTTTGTAAAAATTTCCATTAGGTGCTCCAATTCCTACACCTAAAATATTTTCAGGCTCAGGACAATGTGCAATTAAGTCTTTTATTTGCTTTACTAATTCGGTTAGATAATCCTCTAAAACAGGAAAATTCTTTGTCTTTATTGCACTTTGATATATTATTTCTGCATTTTCATTTACCAATCCAAAGCAAGTGTTTGTTCCTCCTATATCAATTCCTATTGAGTATTTCATTTTATGCTTTTTTTATAGGTTTATAAAATCTTTCATTGTAAAAACGCCTTTTTTTCCTAAAAGCCAATGAGCTGCCATAACAGCTCCGCTTGCAAATCCTTTGCGATTATGAGCAGTGTGCTTGATTTCTATCTCATCAACCACGCTCTGATAATCTATTATGTGAGTTCCGCAAACTTCTCCTTCTCTTATTGATTCTATTTTAAGGTCTTCTTTCTTTATATTGTGATTTTCAACAAGAGTTTCCCCCAAGGTAATCGCTGTACCCGAAGGAGCGTCTAATTTATGTATGTGATGAATTTCCGTTATCTGTGGATTGTAGTCAGAAAAGTCTTTCATCATATTTGCCAAATAAGCATTGAGTTTATTGAAAAGAAAAACTCCTATTGAAAAGTTTGAAGCCCAAAAGAGGGTTTTCTTTTCTTGATTTGCTCTTTGTGTTATTTCTTCTAATTTATCATACCAACCTGTTGTGCCTACAACAATTGCAATGTTTCTTTCCCATGCTTTTTCTATGTTGTCTAAAACTTTGCTTGGAATAGAGAAGTCTATTGCTACAACATCTTTGAAAGAATTGTTTTTATCAAAATTCTCCCAATCTTCATCTTTGTCTATTATTCCTACAATGGTGTCAGATTTACTTAAAGCAATTTCCTCTACCATTTTTCCCATTTTTCCGTAACCTATTATAAGGATATTCATTTCTCTTGCAATTTTTTTTACAAAGATAAGAATAGTTTGTTTAAAAATACTATTTTTGCAAAAAAAGAAAATGAAATATCTCTATTATATTGTAGCACTTTTATGCTTTTTCCCATTCGTTTCAGCGCCTATGGCTTTGTTTTGTGGGATTTTGTTTTCGCTTTTAAAAATCGAAAAGCCGTTTCAATACAAAAAATATTCATCTCCTCTTTTGCAATACTCTGTTGTGCTTATGGGATTTGGTATGAATCTGCAACAAGTTATAGAAGTGTCTTCAAAAGGTATTGTTTTGACGGCTTGTTCAGTTGTTTTGGTCTTTCTAATAGGGCTTTTGCTTGGTAAACTCTTTAAGGTAGATAAAAATACGGCGACTCTTATTAGCTCAGGCACTGCAATCTGTGGTGGAAGTGCTATTGCGGCAGTTTCTCCTATTGTTAAAGCAAAGGATAGTCAAATTTCTTTTTCCTTAACCGTTGTTTTTGTGCTTAATGCCATTGCTTTATTTATCTTTCCCTTGGTTGGGGAATATTTTAATATGAGTCAAGAAAGTTTTGGCTATTGGTCGGCAATTGCAATTCACGATACATCGTCAGTTGTTGGTGCAGGAGCAGAATATGGCAAAGAAGCCTTGCAAGTAGCAACGACAGTAAAACTCGCAAGAACGCTTTGGATAATTCCTCTCTCATTATTAGTTTTGCTTCTCAATAAAAAAGAAAACGCAGGTAAAGGAAAAATTAAAATACCTTGGTTTATACTCTATTTTATTGTAGCAATACTCATTGCAGGCTTTATTCCAGCAGGACAAAGTGCATACAGCGTGCTTTCTTACATAGGAAAAAGAGGAATGGTTTTAGCCTTATTTATGATAGGTAGCGGATTTTCTCTTTCAGATTTGAAAACCGTAGGCATAAGACCATTTTTACTTGGTTTAGTGTTGTGGATAATTATCTCAATATCAACCTTTTTCTTCTTTATCTAAGAAGGGTCAAAAAAAATCAAAGAAAAATTAAAAAAAATCAAAGAAAAAATCGAAAAAAGTAAAGAAAAAAATTAAAAAAACAAAGAAATAATATTACGCAAATAAAGACGTTAAAAATTAAAAGAAAATTAAACAAAAAAAGATATGGCAAACAATAGTATTTTAGCAGATTTAGAACCAAAAAGCCTATTTAGATTTTTTGGAGAAATACTTTCAATCCCAAGACCTTCAAAACACGAAGAAAAAATGACTGAATACTTAGTCAATTGGGCAAAAGAAAGAAACTTAGAGTACGTTTCAGATGAAATTGGCAACGTAATAATTCGTAAAGGAGCAACAAAAGGAAAAGAAAACTCACCTTGGGTTTGTTTACAATCACATATAGACATGGTATGTGAGAAAAACAGCGATAAAGACTTCGATTTTGAAAAAGATGCCATTGTTCCCAAAATAGAAGGCGAATGGTTAAAAGCCGATGGCACTACATTAGGAGCAGATGATGGCATAGGAGTAGCAACAGCCTTAGCAATCTTAGATGCAAACGACATAGAGCACGGACCAATAGAATGTTTATTCACAGTAGATGAAGAAACAGGACTATCAGGAGCAGAAGCCCTTTCAGCAGATGTATTAAAAAGTAGAATACTTCTTAACCTTGACAGTGAAGATGAAGGAGAAATCTTCATTGGTTGTGCAGGAGGAATTGACACAGTAGCAAAACTTCCATACGATAAAGAAGAAACACCAGACGCACCTGCATTTAAAATAATGGTAAAAGGACTTAAAGGAGGACACTCAGGAGATGACATTAATAAAGGCTTAGCTTGTGCAAATAAAATATTGAATCGTATCCTTTGGTCATTAGATAAAGAAATGGATTTAAGACTTTCTTGTTTTGAAGGAGGAAATCTTCGCAACGCAATAGCAAGAGAAGCAAACGCAACCTTTGTTGTAGCACAAGCAGACGTAGAGTTGATGAAAGAAATTGTAGAAAAATTTGCAGTAGATTTGAAATACGAATTCCGCACCACAGAACCAGATATGGAAATCACTCTATCAGAAGCAGAAAAGCCAGCCTTTGTAGTAGATATGTTAAGTCAAGACAATCTTTTGAATGTTTTATATGCTTGTCCTCACGGAGTATTGGCTATGAGTAGAGAAATACCAGGATTTGTTGAAACATCTACAAACTTAGCTTCTGTAAAAATGAAAGAAGATCACTTCTTTATCACAACATCTCAACGTTCTTCTGTGGAAAGTGCAAAATACGCAGCAGCATATAGAGTAGAAAGTTGTTTCTTACTTGCAGGAGCAGACGTAGAGCATGGAGACGGCTATCCAGGTTGGGCACCAAATCCAGAAAGTAAAATATTAAAAATAGCAGTTGATGCTTACAAGAAATTATTCAATAAAGAACCAATAGTAAGAGCAATACATGCAGGCTTAGAATGTGGTTTGATAGGAGAGAAATATCCAGGAATGGATATGATTTCTTACGGTCCAACACTTCGTGGAGTGCATTCACCTGACGAACGCTTAGAAATAAAAACCGTAGAGCTTTATTGGAAACACACATTAGAAATATTAAAAAACATTTAGCCTTATGTACACAATCAAACCAAAACACATAGTAATTTTAATTGTAGTTGTAGTTGCTTTTATCGGCATAGCAATGTTTGGAATGCCTGTTTATAGAGTTTGGAGTCAAGAAATGAGAGGAAAAGCTCAACTTGCAGAAGCAGAACAAAACAGAAGAATTAAGGTAGAAGAAGCAAGAGCAAACCTTGAAGCAGAAAAACTAAATGCAAAAGCTGAAATAGAAAGAGCAAAAGGAGCAGCAGAAGCAATGAAGATAGAAAACGGAACATTGACTTCAACATATATTCAATATCTTTGGGTAAAGAATCAAGAAAATCTTAACGAAAAAACAGTGATTTATATACCTACCGAAGCCAATCTTCCAATTCTTGAAGCAGGAAAAAGAAATAATGTATTTTCAAACGTAAATTAAAAAATAGAATAATATGTTCGCAAAAGAAACCTATATAAACAGAAGAAAACAGTTGATGAAAGACGTTAAAAGTGGCGTTATACTAATATTAGGTAATGGAGATAGCCCTTTTAACTATCCAGCAAATACATATACGTTTAGACAAGATAGCACATTTCGCTATTTCTTTGCATACGCTTTACAAAACTTAGTAGGAGTTATAGATGTAGATGCAGGAAAAGAATATCTATTCGGAGAAGAAGTAGATATGGACGACATAATCTGGACAGGACCTGTGCCAAGCCTTAGAGAAAGAGCAGAAGAGATAGGAGTAGAAGAAGTTGGTACGATAACAGATTTAAGAGCCTTCATAGACAAGGCAGTTTTCGCAGGAAGAAAAGTTCATTTCACACCTCCATATAGAGCAGAGAATGTAAACTTTATCGCAGATTTGCTTCACATAGAAAGAGAATACGTAAAAGCATACGTAAGTGTAGAATTGATTAACGCATGCGTAAAACAACGTTCAATTAAGTCGGAAGAAGAAATCGTAGAGATAGAAAAAGCCGTAGATAATGCCTATTTGATGCACACAACTATGATGAGAATGGCAGCAAAAGAAGGAACCTACGAATATGAGATAGCAGGAGCAATGGAAGGCATAGCACTTAGTGGTGGAGGCCCTGTTTCATTCCCAATAATCTTAACTACACATGGAGAAATCCTTCACGGACACGATCATTCTCTTCAAATCAAAAAAGAAAGAATGATAGTATCTGACGCAGGCTGTGAAAACCCAATGGGATACTGCTCCGATATAACAAGATCAGTGCCTGTGGGCGGAAAATTCTCACAACGCCAAAAAGATATTTATGAAGCAGTGCTTGCAGCTCAACAATTAGTGCCAAGTCTTGTAAGACCGGGAGTAAAATACTCGGAAATACATCTTGCAGCCGTTACAAGATTAGGCTCAGCCTTGAAAGAACTTGGAATAATGAAAGGAAATATTCAAGAAGCCGTAAAAGCAGGAGCAATGGGCTTATTTATGCCTCACGGATTAGGACACATGATGGGCTTAGATGTGCATGATATGGAAAATTATGGCGAAAACTATGTTGGATATGACAAAAAGAACATTCGTTCAACACAATTTGGACTTTCATCACTAAGATTAGGCAGAGAATTGCAAGAAGGATTTGTAATAACTAACGAACCAGGTTGTTATTTCATACCAGCATTGATAGATAAATGGAAAGCAGAAAACAAATGCAAAGACTTTATTGATTATAAAGTGTTAGAAACCTACAAAGACTTTGGAGGAATAAGAATAGAAGACGATCTTTTAGTAACAAAAGATGGTTGCAGATTATTAGGTAAATACATTCCAAAAACAGTTGCAGAAATAGAAGCACAAATGTCTTAGTCTATGAAACTAAAACTATTAATATTAAATTTTTTAATTATGATATTGGGCGTAGATTCACTTTACGCCCAATTCGTATATTCAGATATGATTTATTCTCCGGTAATAAAAACCGTAAAATTAGAGAGTAAAAACGCAGACCTCTCACTTCCAATTGCCCGTTTAGGAGAATACAAATCACTTATCTTGAAATTTGACGAAATAGGCGAAGAAACCAACCGTTATGAATACACAATAATTCATTGCAATAGCGATTGGACACCAAGCGAGCTTGAACCATACGAATACATTGAAGGTTTTGAAACAGAGATTATAGAAAATTTTTCAAATTCCTTTAATACCCTTTGCCGATACGTTCACTATGAACAAACAATCCCTTCGGAAACAATGAGACCAACCAAAAGTGGAAATTATATCATTAAAGTATTTCACGAAGGCGAACCAGACAAAGTCATTTTCACTAAAAAATTTTATTGTCTTGACCTTCAAACTGCCACAGGCATAGAAATAAAACCCACAAGAGAGCCTTCTCTAAGAAATAAAGCACAAGAAGTAGAAGTAGTCGTTAGAACAATTGGCCCAACCTCACTAAACAATCCATATCAAGACGTAAAAGTTCTAATACAACAAAACGGAAGATTAGATAATCAACGATTCTTGCCCCTAAACGAAAGCATAGGAAAAGAATTGCACTATCGCCTAAAACCAGAGAATATATTTCTTGGCGGAAACGAATTTCGACAATTTGATTTCACAAGTCTAAGACACCGAACAGCCTTTATAGAAAACATAGACTACATAGGAGGAGAAAATATCGTTAGATTAAAACCCGAACAAATCAAAACACATATTCCATACGTTAGTTACTCCGATATAAATGGAGCATATTATGTGAGAAACGACATAGGAGAGAGCCCAGAGCTTGGAAGCGATTACGCATGGGTTTGTTTCTATCTTCCAGCTCCTCTAAACTTAGAAGGAAACTATTATGCCGTTGGAGAAATGAGTCAATGGAGATTAGGAGAGTTGAATCGCTTTGTTTATGACTCACATTTGAATTGCTATACCCTTAAAATGCTATTAAAACAAGGCTATTACAACTATCAAATCCTTTTTCGCCCACACAATAGCCTCAATTCCACAACAAAAGAGATAGAGGGCGATCATTTTGAAACCAAAAACACCTACACAGCCTTTGTTTACTACCGAGAATTAGGCAATAACTACGAAAGTCTCATAGGCTTCACAACCCAAGAAGTTAATTGGTAAAAATATTGCTATATCCTCATGAAAATGGAACCTAACTTCAAATATTCGCTCATAAAAGTGTGAGGATATAGTAAATATTCCCTCATTTTTTTGTAAGTTTGCAGCCTAAATATAAAAGAAAGAATGTATAGAAGTATTGAAAAACAACTTTTAAAGTGGAAAAAATCACCACGAAGAAAGCCTTTAATTCTTTTAGGTGCAAGACAAATAGGGAAAACTTATAGTCTTTTGGACTTTGGAAAGAAGCATTACAAATATGTTGCATACATAAATTGCGATGATAACGAACAAGTGAAAAATCTTTTTTTGCAAGATTACAATATAGATAGAGTAATGCTTGCAATTTCAGCAATAACAAATGTTCCTATCGTAGCAGAAGATACGCTAATCATATTTGATGAAATTCAAGAATTGAAAAGAGGAATTGCTTCATTGAAATATTTTTATGAACGAGCCCCTGAGTATCATATTTGTGTAGCAGGCTCATTGCTTGGCATTACTTTAAGACAAGGAGAGTCCTTTCCTGTTGGCAAAGTCAATACTATACAAATGTATCCTATGACTTTTACTGAATTCCTTATAGCAAGAGGGAAAAATCTTATGGCAGAATTGTTAGAAAATAAGGATTGGCAAACATTATCTACACTTCACGATGTTCTAATTCAAATGTTAAGGGAGTATTATATGGTAGGGGGAATGCCCGAAGCAGTAAATGTCTTTATAGAAACAAATGATGCAAACAGCGTTCGTGAAGTTCAAAGAGAAATTCTATTGGCATATAAAAACGATATATCAAAACACACAACAAAAGAACAATCACACCGAATTGCAATGGTGTGGAATTCTATGCCTTCTCAGCTATCAAAAGAAAATAAAAAGTTTCTTTATGGTGTAGTTAAGAAAGGCGGACGTGCAAAGGAATTTGAATTAGCAATTCAATGGCTTATTGACGCTGGACTCATAATTAAAGTAGGTAGAGTTACAACTCCATCAATGCCTTTAAAGGTTTATGAAGATTTATCAGCATTTAAACTCTATTTGTTAGACGTTGGACTTTTGGGAGCAATGGCAGAAATAAATCCAGTGCAACTATTATTGCCAAATAATATGAAAGAAAGCAAAGGAATGTTTACAGAAAACTTTGTTTGCACGCAATTAGCAACACAATTCAACTCTTCTTTGTTTTATTACAGCAAAGAAAATAGTACATTAGAGATTGATTTTTTTGTACAAAAAGAAATGCAAATTATTCCGATAGAAGTAAAAGCAGAATTAAACGTGAAATCAAAATCGTTAAGCACAATTTTGCAAAATAACGAAGAAATGTTTGGCGTACGCTTTTCAATGAATCAATATCGCCAACAAGAAAAAATCGTAAATCTACCTTTGTATTGTGCAGAAGTATATTTCAAAGAAGATTAAAAAGAATTAAAATATAAAAACGCTCGTTTGTCAAATTAAATAAAGACTTGCGAGCGTTTTATCTTTGTTGTAAAAAATAAATAACTATTTTTCTTTCCAAATCTTAATAATTCCATCTCTTGAACCGCTGATAATTTTTGTGCCATCAGGACTATATTTTGCGGTAATTACGCTATCTTCGTGTCCTTTTAAGGTTTGAAGACAATTTCCTCTGTTTGCGTCCCATATTTTAATGGTTTTATCTATGGAAGAAGAGATAATTTGTTTGCAATCAGGACTATATTGTGCAGAAAAAACGTAAGAAGAATGTCCTTTTAAGGTTTGCAGGCATATTCCTGTGTTTGCTTCCCATATTTTGATGGTTTTATCATCTGATGCAGAGACAATATACTTTCCGCAAGGACTATATTCTGCTGTATTAACGCATTTTGTGTGTCCTTCTAAGGTTTGCAAGCATTTTCCTGTGTTTGCTTCCCAAATTTTAATAGTAGAATCAAGTGAAGCAGAAACAATATGCCTTCCATCAGGGCTATATTTTGCAGAATATATGCTTCTTTTGTGTCCTTTTAAGGTTTGCAGGCAAGAGCCTGTGTTTGCGTCCCAAATTTTAAGCGTTTCGTCCGATGAGGTAGAGACTATATATTTTCCACAAGGGCTATATTCCGCTGAATTAACGTAAGAGGAGTGTCCTTTTAGAGTTTTGAGACTTTTTCCGCTGATAGCGTCCCAAATTTTTATGTTTCCATTGCGTAAAACAGATATTATATGTTTTCCGTCAGGACTATATGATGCCGTTTGTGCATCTGCACTATACAACCTCTTGCCTTTAAGAGTGTTTGGACTGAATGGGTCTAAGGTTTGATGGTCTTTGTCCCAGCAAATGCGTTTTCTAACCGCACCTTCATTGCTAAATGATGTTGAAATAAAGAATCGCTTATGCTTTTCTATCACTAAACGAAGTTGATAATTGTTTGCGTTCCTTGTTTTAATCATTCTATCTTCCGCAACGCTAAGAATATATTTCCCATCAGGGCTAAACTCTGCGGAATTAATGCGACTTTGACTTGATTTAATAGTTTTTACACACACAAAAGACTTTTGCCTTTGCGAAAAAGCACTTTGAAACGGCAAAGCAAAGAATAAAATCATCAAACCAAAGATTGAGTAAATTTTTCCTTTCATTTATTGGACTCTTTATTTTTTTTCTATGTTTTTTATCTTTATTGCGTGTATATTTTACTACAAATAGAAAGATAATTAAAGGAGCGATAAGAACTAATAGCCCTATTATAAGAGTTAACTAAAACAATAAACCAATATCTTGTGTTAATATCCCCATATTTACTTGTCCTTAATTTTGTTTATTATCCATTTGACTCAACATATCCTTATATGCTGTTTTAAATTCTGCAAAAGTAGGATACGTTCTATCTTTGATAAGAAGAGTTTTGTTTTGATTTGAAAAATTGTCAAAAATTCTTCTAAATTTAGGTAATTGTTTGTATTCAATATTTATTCTTTCGCCAGGAATGTATTTTAATTCTTCATTAACTGCGATACAATTTCTATAAATTTTGGAAAAATCACTATCGTTAATATTATTGTTATCAATCAATTTTGTCATTATTGACAACAAAAGTTCTTCTATTTTTTTATTATCAATAAAATATGTAGGATTTTCAAGTATATAATACTCGTCATTTATTGTATTATAGTGATACATTTGATTTAAAAATTCACTTAAACGAATTAATTTTTCATTAAATTCATAATTATCAATCTCTGATTTGAACCATCTTTTAATAATTTCACTTATTCTTTCCGAAGAATATTGACCTATTTCTTTTTTTTCTAGTAGAGATTTAATTTTATTAAAGTTGCCTTTTCTAATTAATGCAAAATAAAGTATAAGTGAAATATAATTTTCATAGAGATTAGTATTGTTTAAGTATTGGGAATTAATAAAGCGAGCGATAATTGAATCATCTTTCTTTCTGCTCCATTTATATATTGTTTCTTTTGCATTATTCATTTTATCCTCTCCATTATATGAAATAGCTGTAATATATTCAATCATAGAAACTTCAAAAGGTGCTATGCTTAAAGAAAAATATTTATCATAATTTGCTTTTAATTGAATGTCTGTTTTATACTCCTCTGGAAATATTATGTTTAAAATATTTAACGTTTCATCTTTTAATCTCAGCTTTGATATTTCTTTTTTATCTTTTAAGTAAAGAAGTATTTGGTCGTCACTATCGTTAAGTAAATGAGTATAATCTTTTGCAAGAATATCATAAGCGTATTTGTCGTACATTTGTAAAAGTTCTATCCAAAATAAGCATTTTTTATCAATATCTTTTAATTTGATATTATTTAAATAATCGCTATAAGTTATGTAGTGTCTAGCAAATCTTTTTATTTGACGATAATTTGTTAATACTTTCAAAACTAAATTTTGCTCTTCTACGGAATTTATAATATCTATGCCATCAAATTGAAAGTATTTATTTAATTCTCTTTGTAATCTACTCCATAATAAATAATTCCTTGTTTTTAATAGATGAACTTCTACTTGGAATATTTTTTCTAAATAATTATCAGGGTCTTTGATTTTGTTTTCTAGTACGTCTGTAACGTATTCTTTGTCGTAGGTTGCTATGTAGATTACGTTTTTGAAGTCTGCTGTATTTCTTATTAGTCTTAGAATTTCAAAGACTTCATTTCCTTCAAGTCGGTCTGTGTCGTCTATTAGGATTACTACTTTTTTTGGAAGAATTGCTAATTTTTTGGAAATGTTTTCTTTTAATTCATCAAGACTATCATCGCCCGGCGTTAGGTCTAAGTCTATTCCGAAAACGCTAAGGCTTGGTTTTGTTATTTTGTTTAGCAATTTTGCATATTTATTTATATCTCTTGATAATGTACTATGCTTTGGCGATAATTCATTTATGAGAGTTGCAAAGAAATCTTGCGTAACTTGTACGGGAGAGTTGCAAAGCCAAGGATTAAATTCTACAATTTCTGCAAATTTTTCTTCCTTTATTTCCTTTTTCATTGTATTGAGAAACGTACTTTTGCCCGATCCCCATTCTCCTGTTATGCCTACTGCAAAAGATTCTTTACTTAAATCAGTGTTTTTTAACTTTTTTACTAATGTTTTTGCGTATTCTTTTTGGTTGTCTTCAAGTTTTATTTCTGTATTGTCAACTGAAAACCCTTTTAATTCGGTTTTGTTATCTTGTTTGTAGATTATATTGTTTATTCTTTGTTTTAGTTTTATTATTTTTCTGCTTCGTTTAAATCGATTCTTGCTTAAATACAATTTTAATAAAGATTTGCAAGTAAAATAAGGGCTAAGATAGAATCTTATAAGTATTATTATAGCCGAGATCACTAATAAACATATAAAAAAGCATTTGTAGCTAAAATTACATACTATATTAGCGTATAGAAATCCATCAATGAAAATAAAAACAATTAAACCAAATGCTATTATTCCCAATCTATAAGGTCTAATGTCTCTATCTTTCCAAATCTTACTCCACCACCAGATTGCAAAACCTGATATAATAATACAAATAGGAATATTTATCAAAGGTTTATTGTCAACTATATTGTATATAACCTCTGTTTTTAACCATTTGCAAATATCTGATGAAATTCCTACAAAAATAAATGCTAATAAAATTAAGACACCAAATAAGATTAGTTCTTTTTTCTGGATTCTTAGCAGTGTTTTATACCAATTTTTATATTCTTTTTTGTCGTTTTCTTTCATGAAAAATACTTTTTTGCAAATGTAGCCAAAATATTTTTAACAACAAATTTCTTGATTTTTGTTGTTGTGAAAAAAAACAAAGAAAAAAAAGAAAAAAGCAAAGAAAAAATTTAAAAAATCATTGATTTTTTTGAAAAAAACAAAGGAAAAAAAAGAAAGGTCGTCTAAAGGACTTAGACGACCACGGCTCAATTTTAAAAATTCTAACGTCAGAGAAACGTTATCTAGAAAATAATTTAACTTTAATCAACCATTATAACCAAACATCTACTTGCTTTCCAGAATAAATCAGGGTTTATTATTCTGATTGATGTAGGACGTTTTGGATCTCCTTCTAATGAATATGAGTTTTCAGGGTGAGGAGTTACTATTTTTATTCTTTTTCCTGTCAAAGGTATTTCTTGTGTGTTTCTTGTGTCTATTTTTGTGAATGCAGCAAAGTCTGAGTTGTTTGCAAGTACAGTTGATTTTCCTAATCCTATGAATCCACCTTTGCGATCTACTATGTTTTTATTTCTTAATTCTTTTTTTGTACCTATTGCAAAGTATGCTGTGCATTGTTCGTCTTGTGCTTCTGCTAATTGTTTAGATTTCTTTTTGTCAGCTTCTTTTAATCCTGCTACATCTTTTTCTAAACTTTTGATTTTTTCGTTTTTCTTTTCTATTTCCTTAGTCAAGGTTTGAATTTGAGCTTCTTGTTCTGCTATTCTTGACTCTAATGATGCTACAAAGTTCTTTAATTCTGTGTTTTGTTTGTTAGCACGATATATTTGATTGTTTAATGATTTTAATTTAGCTTTGTCTGCTGCTAAAATATCGCCTAATTTTGAAATTTTTGATTTGATTCCTGCTACGGCTGCTTGTGATGTTTCGCTTTTTGCATTAACATCTTCTACAACATCAGAATAAGTAGCTGTGATTTCATTTAATGATGTTTCAATTTCGTTTAATTGTTGGAAAAATGCTTCTAATTCCGCATTTTTTGATGACATAACTGATGCAAATGAATCTTGTAATTGTTTTTCTCTTTCTTTTATTGCTGCATCATTTTGACATCCTGCCATGAATATGGCTGATAAACCGATGATAAATAAGGCTTTTTTCATGTTATTCTGTTCTTGTTTTTATTGTTTCTACTAAAAAATCGTTGCAAAGATAAGAAAAATTTCTTAACAACAATTTTTTTCTTTATTTTTTTTGTATTATTGCAAAGTAATTGAGATTTACTATGGAAAAAAATGAACTTGTTATTAGAGGAGCTAAGACGCATAATCTTCAAAATATATCTCTTAATATTCCTCGTTATAGTTTGGTTACTATAACAGGGCTTAGTGGTAGTGGAAAGAGCTCTTTGGCTTTCGATACTATATATGCTGAGGGGCAAAGGCGTTATTTGGAAACGTTTTCGGCATACGCAAGAAATTTTATTGGAACTATTGGTAAGCCTGAGGTGGAATATATTGGTGGATTGAGTCCTGTGATTTCTATTGAGCAGAAAACTACTAATAAAAACCCTCGTTCTACGGTTGGAACTACAACTGAGATTTATGATCTTATACGTTTGCTTTTTGCAAGGGCTTCTGATGCGTTTTCTTCTGCAACGGGTGAGAAAATGGTGAAGTATAGTGAGAAGCAAATTTTGGATATTTTAAAGCAAACTTACGAGGGTGAGTATGTTGTTATACTTTCGCCTGTGATTAAGGGTAGAAAGGGGCATCATAGGGAACTTTTTGAGTCTATTGCTAAGAAAGGGTTTTTGAAAGTAAGGATTGATGGTGAGATTACAAATATTACTGCGGGACTTAGAACGGATAGGTATAAGGTTCATGATATTGAAATTGTTGTTGATAAGGTAAAAATTACTGAGGAGAATAATTCTCGTTTGATTAAGTCGGTTGAGACTGCTTTTCGACATGGTAAGGGGAATTTAATGGTGCTTTCTGAGAAGAATGTTATAAGGCATTTTTCAAAAATGTTGATGTGTCCTACTACGGGCATTTCTTATGCTGAGCCGGAGCCGAATACTTTTTCGTTTAACTCTCCATACGGGGCATGTCCTCATTGTAATGGGTTGGGAGAGGTGAGTTTGGTGGAGATTGATAAGATTATTCCTGATAAATCAAAGTCTATTATGCAAGGGGGATTGGTTCCTATCGGTAAACCTAATATGCAGTCGTGGTTTATAAAACAATTGCAAGATTTGGGACGAAGATATGGCTTTGATTTGAATACTCCTTTTAAGGAATTTAGCGATGAGGCGATGAATGTTTTGCTTTATGGAATTGGTCAAGAGCAATATCAATCGGAGGGTTTTCAGGGTGTGATTAATTTCATAACTTCTCAATTTAATGAAACGATGCCTGCAAGTATTCAGAAATGGGCGTCAAGTTTTATGGAGAAAAAGACTTGTCCTCATTGCAATGGGGATAGGTTAAAGAAGGAGTCTTTGTGTTTTAAGATAGATGGGAAGAATGTTGCTGAGCTTTCTAAAATGGATTTGACAGAGTTGCAGGAATGGATTAAGGGTTTGAGCGAGAAATTAGATGAGAGAAAATTGGCAATTGCTGGTGAAATACTTAGGGAAATAGAGGTTAGGATTAAGTTTCTTTTAGATGTGGGAGTGGGTTATTTGAGTCTTGGTAGGAGTTCAAGAAGTCTTTCCGGTGGAGAGAGTCAAAGGATTCGTTTGGCTACACAAATTGGTTCGGAATTGGTAAATGTCCTTTATATATTAGATGAGCCGAGCATAGGTTTGCATCAATCGGATAATATGCGTTTGATAAAAGCTCTTAAACGATTGAGAGATGGTGGTAATTCGGTGATTGTTGTTGAGCATGATAAGGATATGATGTTGGAATCGGACTTTGTTGTTGATATTGGACCGGGAGCAGGTGTTAATGGTGGAAGAATTACTGCTATTGGTAAGCCTGAGGAGTTGCTCTTGCAGGATTCTTTGACTTGTCAGTATCTTAAAAATGAAAAAGTAATAGAAGTGCCGAGGGAAAGACGAAAAGGAAACGGTTTGTTTATTGATTTGATTGGTGCGTGTGGAAATAATTTAAAGAATGTGAATTTACATCTTCCGCTTGGAATGCTTGTGTGTGTTACGGGTGTGTCTGGTAGTGGAAAGTCTTCTCTTATTAATAATACTTTGCATCCTATTTTGAGTAAACTCTTCTATCGCTCAACTGCAATGCCTCTTCCTTATAAGGAAATAAAGGGTGTTGAAAATATAGATAAGGTTATAGAGATTAATCAATTTCCTATTGGTAAGACTCCAAGGAGTAATCCTGCTACATTTATAGGTGTGTTTGATCAAATTAGGAAATTGTATGCGATGTTGCCAACTGCGAAGATTAGGAATTATCAAGCAGGTAGATTTTCTTTCAATGTAAAGGGCGGACGCTGTGAAGAATGTCAAGGAGCAGGAGTAAAAACCATTGAAATGAACTTTTTGCCTGAGATTTATGTGGAATGTCCTTCGTGTCATGGTAAAAGATACAACAGAGAAACGCTTGAAGTAAGGTATAAGGGAAAAAGTATTAGCGAGGTCTTGGATATGAGCTTTGAAGAGGCAGTTGATTTTTTTGATGCTTACCCTGCAATCAAGCGACAATTGTCTATGGTTGTTGAAGTGGGCTTAGGATACCTTTCCTTAGGACAACCTTCAACTACTCTTTCGGGTGGTGAGTGTCAAAGAATAAAACTTGCTGCGGAATTGTCGAAAAAAGATACAGGTAAAACACTTTACATTCTTGATGAGCCAACAACAGGATTGCATTTTGAGGATATAAATATTCTTATGAAGGTTTTGCAAAAATTAGTGGACAAAGGAAATAGTATGATTATTATTGAACATAATATGGATGTGATAAAATGTGCTGATTATATAATTGATATGGGAATGAATGGTGGTTGCACAGGTGGAAGCATTGTTGAAGAGGGAAATCCTGAGGAATTGGCAAAATCTTCTAAAAATAGTATAGGAATGTTCTTGAAAAAAGAGTTGGAAATTAATGAATTAAAAATTAAATGAAAGAAATAAATTAAAAAAACGTTGATTTAATTTGTTAGAACAAAAAAAAGATGTAATTTTGCACTCGCAAAAAAACAAGGCGGGATAGCTCAGTTGGTTAGAGCGTCGGATTCATAACCCGGAGGTCACGAGTTCAACTCTCGTTCCCGCTACTAAAATCTAAAAAGCTGTATAAGATGAGTTTCTTATGCAGTTTTTTTTATTTCTTTTGTTTTTTTTAAAAACTTATTAACGCTAATTTAGTTTGATTTATGGCGTTTTTATTTGTTTTTTTGAGAACATTGTTGAAAATATCTATGTTTTTTTTTTTTTTAATAGAGAATTATGCGTAAATTTGCAGGCTGAAAAAAGTAGTATAAAAAAATAAAAAATAATGAAGAAAATACTTTTGTTGATTTGCTCAGTTTTCTGTGCAAGTGTGCTTTTCGCACAAGTTCAATTTAATGAAGGAGGAGTAACTTACGAGGTTACAAGTCTCAATGAAGTAAAAGTAGAGTCAAGTATTAAGACATTAGCTGCGATTGTAATACCTGAAACGGTTGTTTATCAAGGTACTACTTATACCGTTACAGCAATTGGAGATTATGCTTTTGACTTATGTCTTGATTTAGCATCTATTTCTATGCCAAATACTATTACAATTATTGGCGAAGGTGCTTTTTGTAATTGTCGTGCATTGTCTGCGGTAGAAATTCCAAGTAGCGTTACTTTTATTGGTAATTACGCTTTTGAAAGATGTAACTCTTTGGCTTCGGTTACTTGTCTTGCTGACACAGCTCCTGTGCTTGGAGGAGACGATGTGTTCTATCCTGCAACAGTAGTTAGAGTTTTGAATATTCCTTATGGAAGTGATTATAGTGCATGGTTAGGTGCTACGGATTGGAACAAGACAAATTATGTAATTAAAGAAGGTGAATACAAAGTTCTTTCTGATAATTTTACAATAAATAAGAAAGTAGGTTTGATAAATAATGGAGTTTTGAGAATTACTCAACAAGGAGAATTGGTGAATTTAACACAATACAATGTAGAAGGTATATTTGAAGTAGAAACTCCTGTATTGCCTAATGATAAATGGTCATTCATTGGAGCACCTTTTAATGATTATAAATTAGAAGCTGTAATTCCTGGTACAAGAGATATAACTGTTTCGTTGTTTGATTACTCAACAGGAGCATGGAGCGATGAATATGCAACAATTGCAAACTCTGTTGAAGCAGGTGAAGGATATTTTTCTTGGTCATATACAAATGAGCCAACAGTGTTTACAACATACGGAGACGGAAAAGAAACTTATGATTTTAGTAAAGAACCTAAGTACGAATTGAATCATAGTGGTGTTAAGTTTATAAGAAACGTTATCACAAGTGCAGATAGAGGAAATTGGATGGCTTTATGTAATCCATACACATTTAAACTTGATGTGTTTAAATTAGTGTTTGACCAAATAAATGTTAAAGGAGAAGGTGTTTATCGTTTCAATGGAACAACTTGGGACTTTGTTGAAGAAGGAATTTTGAATATGACAGAAGGTTTCTTCGTTAATTTCAATACTCCTGGCAACAATTGGATTTATATGGTAAGAAGTCATCGTTATACAGGTGAAAAAGCTAAATCAAATACTTCAAATGTTAATCGTATAACCCTTTTAATGAATGACGGAGAAAGAGAATCTAAACTTTTCTTTGCTCAAAACAATAAAGCAAAACAAGGTGATGATGCTTATGATGCAAACAAAATGTTCTCGCCTTTTGAAGTTTCAGAGCCTTATTTCTTAACAGATGGAGTAGCGTTAGCAAAAGAAACTGTTAAAAGATTACCTTATACAGCTACACTTAATGTTAGAAGTTATGAAAGTAAAGATGTGTCATTTAAGATAAATGATGTGCCAGAAAATCTTGTTGTATATCTATTAGATAATGGACAAGAAGTGAAAATGGAAAGTGGAGTAGAATATACAACTAACATATTAGCAGGAGAAAACGCTGATAGATTTAAATTAGTAGTGAAAAAAGCTCACGAAAACTTAGACGGATTAGATAATGAAATAGAAATTATAAACTATAACAGAGAAGTGTCAATAGAAACTTCATTAAGTGATTTGTATATTGAAGTTTATAATACTTTAGGTAAAAAGGTATTTGAAACAAGAGATTATGACTTTACATTAGGAGAAGAATTGCCAGCAGGCTCTTATATAGTAAAAGCATATAATCGTTTAGCATTAGAAACAACTAAGATAGTTGTAAAATAATAAGCCTTATTTAAGGCCTTTTAAAATAAGCTCGTTTGATATGAGAGATTGAAACTCTTTCTATGAAACGGGCTTATTCCATTTTCTATAATAGCTTGACGGTGATATTTTGTTGGATAGCCCATGTTTTTGTTCCATTGATAGAAAGGATATTCTTCATGTATTTTTAACATATAGTCATCTCTATATGTTTTTGCAAGTATTGAAGCAGCTGCTATTGATTGATAAAGAGAATCGCCTTTTACTATGCACTGAAAAGCAATGTCAGTTTGATTGTTAAAGCGATTTCCGTCTATTAATAATAAATCTGGTTTTTTATTTAAGCCTTTTACAGCTTTATTCATAGCAAGAAAACTTGCTTGAAGGATATTTATCTTATCGATTTCATTGTTGCTTACAAACTCTACGCAATAGGCTATTGCATTTTCTTCGATGATAGGACGAAGAAGCCTACGTTGTTTATCGCTTAATTGTTTTGAGTCATTTAAAAGAGGGTGAGAAAAATCAAAAGGTAAAATAACAGCGGCTGCGACAACAGGTCCGGCTAAACAACCACGTCCTGCTTCATCGCAACCGCATTCTATTGTTTCTTTATTGGAAAAAAATTGTTTTAACAACTTACTTTCCTATATGTTTTAATAAACTTTCAAATAAAATCAATCCGTCTGTGTTTCCAAGTTCTGCGTCAGAACAACGTTCAGGGTGAGGCATCATTCCAAAAACGTTTCTTGTTTTGTTTGTTATTCCTGCTATATTTTCTACACTTCCGTTAGGATTATATGCTACATCTACTTTACCTTCTTCATTGCAATAACGGAATAAGATTTGATCGTTTTCGTTTAAACGTTTAATAGTTTCTTCATCAGCAAAGAAACGTCCTTCTCCGTGTGCAATAGGAATGTTTAAGGCTTTTCCTTTTATAGCTTCTTTTGTGAAGGCTGTATTTGTTGTTTGAGTTGCTATATATTGATTTTTGCAAACAAACTTTTGGTTGTTGTTAGCAAGTAAAGCACCTTCTAATAATCCACTTTCGCAAAGTATTTGAAAACCGTTGCAAACCCCTAATACATACCCGCCTTTATTTGCAAACTCTTTTACACTCGCCATTATAGGAGAAAGACTTGCTATTGCACCGCTACGAAGATAGTCCCCGTAAGAAAAACCTCCTGGAAGAATAATCATATCACAGTTTTGTAGATCAGTGTCTTTATGCCATAATTCTACAACTTCTTGTTTTAATAAATCCCTTAAAAGATAAACCATATCATGGTCGCAGTTGCTGCCTGGGAAAATTACTACTCCAAATTTCATATTGTTGAAAAATATTTTAGTTTCTATCGTTTGCAAATATACGAAAAAAGATTGTTAATTCGGGAAAAAAACTTTGATTATTGAAATAATGATAAAAATAATGAAGAAGGTATTAACCTTTTTCTGATTGTGATAGTGTAAAAAGAAGTTAGATAAAAAGAAAGAAAGAGTAATGGCAAATATGAAAGACATATTATATTCTGTTTTTGAAAGGAAGAAAGGTAATAAAGAAATAATAAGCATTGTAAACATTACAGCAGATTTCTTTCTGTACTCTATCACTCTGTTGCTTCTTGAAGAAAGAGTTGTGAAAATTGCAGGAATTGAAAACAACACTAAGCTTGCAATATACACTACTTGTATAGGCTGGTTAAGGAAATGGAAATCTAAGTGGAACCAATCCTTTGTGATTTCTAATATGTTTGCATGAATATCTTGTCCATTTAAATAATAAAAAATAACAAGTAATATATAAGGAGTTATTATTCCTAAAATACTCATCAGCCAACTTCTCCATTTGTAAAGTTTGTAAATGATTAATCCAAACCAAATCCATAGTATAAAGAAAATAGCAGGAGCATAGAATAAACTTGCTAAGGAAAGCAGGGTACAAGAATTATAAATTTCATCAATACCTTCTTTTTTATCATGACATCTCAAAAAGAAATAAAGAGCAAATATAATAAGGAAGTTAGAAACTAAAATAGAACTTAAAGTCATGCAATGATAAGAGCAACTCATTAAAAGAATATATATGAAAGCAGGAAGAAATGTATTTTTTTGACTAAGATGATTGTTTGTAAATAATTGATTCAACAATAAACCTTGCAAGAATACCATTACAAAAGCAGTTATTGTTGAAAACAATTGAAAGTCCTTTGCAAAATCGTAAATGATTTCATACAAAGGAGTATCAAACTTATTGCTTATTACCTCAGGAGGATTTATAAAAGCTTGACTCCAAAAAGCTAATGGTACGATAGCCAATAATAGTATTTGTAATGTGTATTTCTTTTTAAATATATTTACAAGCATATTCTTTATGTTTTTTTATGATTTTATGCACGTTTACGTTTAAAGACGTAAAAAGATACATTTTTTCTTATTTTTTATTCTGTTTTTAAGCGATAAAACATAAAACCTATAAAAACTCTAACTCCGCTTGCAAAGTCATTAGGGAGAGAATTTAGATTAAGTAAATAATCTGCTTTAAGAGTTAGACGAATCTTATCATTCAAGGCATATTCCACTCCAACAAAAGGAGATAAGGCTAAGAAAGAGTTTTTCCTATAAGAAACATCTCCCTCTGCAACAAAGTCATCATAGGTAGGAGCAAAGAGAGTAGTGTTTTGAGTGCTACCTCCACCAAATAAAACTCCAACGTAGGGCGAAAAACGTTTGTTTTGCCACACACAATCAACCAAAACCCCACCATAAGAAAGACTAAAAATACTATTATGCTCACCATAATTAAGATTAGAAACATATCCCTCGCCTCCAACTCTTAAATATTTTCCTAAATGCACCTTTGCAGCACCCCCAATGCCAAAAGGTACGCCTTTTGCTTGAAGACTTTGTAGCGAATGCCCATTATTTGTAGCTATTGTAAAGTCTTTCGATTGCAAATAACCACTATGCACCATCATTCCACCAGAAAATCCATTGTATTGAAAAAGATTTTGAGCAAAGCCAAAGAATGACAAAGTGCAAACTAAAATTAAAAAACAGATTTTTTTCATTTTTTCTTTCCTTTTTTGTTTGTAGGCTCTTGATTTATGATTTCTTCAAGAGTTTTTTCGTCAATAGATTCAGGAGTCATTGTCTTTGGAATCTTGTAGTTGTTTCCATCGTACTTAATGTATGCTCCGTATCTACCATTTAATAACTCTGCACCATTAGCAAAAGTTTTGATAGGTAATTGTTTTTTGTTTTTTTCTTCCAATAAAGCAATACATTCTTCAAGGCTAATAGTCATAGGAGAAGAAGTCTTAGGAAGAGATGCGTTTACTTTGTTATGAGAAATATAAGGGCCAAAACGACCTGTATTTGCTATAATATCCATTCCGTTGTATTGACCTACAACTCTTGGAAGTTTAAAAAGATTCAACGCCTCTTCTAATGTGATTGTGTTGATTGATTGTTCTTTTGTCAAAGAAGCAAAACGAGGTTTTTCTTCATCGGTTGATTCTCCGATTTGTATCATTGCACCAAAGCGTCCAATCTTTGCATAGACGTTTTTGCCACTTTGAGGCTCTACTCCAAGCAAACGCTCGCTTGAAGGACGCTCTGTCTTTTCAGAAGCAAGGACTTCATTGTGGAAAGGAGTGTAAAAATCTCTAATCATATTTTTCCAATCCTCTTTTCCCTGTGCAATAGAGTCAAATTCTTTTTCTGCCTCTGCTGTAAAGTTGTAATCTATTACGTCAGTAAAGTGTTGAGAAAGAAAATCAGTAACAATTATTCCTATATCGGTAGGATTGAGTTTTGATTTCTCTGCTCCGTAATTTTCTTTTTTGCTTATTTGCTTTATTGAGTTGTTTTCAGAAATTATAATCTCTATTTCTCTAACCGAAGCAGGCTTATCCATTTTTATTACATATTCTCTTTTTTGTATTGTAGAGATTGTAGGAGCGTAAGTCGAAGGACGGCCAATTCCAAGGTCTTCTAATTTTTTTACAAGGCTTGCTTCGTTGTAGCGAGGAGGGTGATTGTTGAAGGTCTCTGTTGCCTTAGTTGTTAAATGTTGTAAATTTTCTCCTTGACTTACAGCAGGAAGAAGTTTTTGATTTGTATTTTCTGTTTCTTCCTCATCATTTGCAGTGTGTTGATAGACTTTCATAAAACCATCAAAAAGAATTACCTCACCTTGACAAAGATATTTCTCCTCACGATTAGAGATGTTTATTGTGATGTTTGTTTTTTCAAGTTTTGCATCTGCCATTTGAGAGGCAATTGTGCGTTTGCGAATTAAATCATAAAGTCTTTGTCCTGCGGCATCGGCATTTATTTCCTCATTACTAAGAACGGTAGGACGAATTGCTTCGTGAGCCTCTTGTGCTCCTTTGATTTTATTTGAGTATTTGCGAGATTTAAAGTATTCTTCTCCGTATTCTTTTAAGATTAACTCTTTTGCTTGAAAGAGAGCAAGGTCTGAAAGATTTACAGAGTCTGTTCTCATATAAGTAATGTACCCTGCTTCATATAATTGTTGAGCAACCATCATTGTTCTTGCAACAGGGAAGCCAAGTTTCCTACTTGCTTCTTGTTGAAGGGTAGAAGTAGTAAACGGTGCTGCGGGACTTTGTTTTGCAGGCTTTTTTTCTACTGCTTGAACGGTGAAATCTGCCGAGGAACTTTCTTTTAAAAATTCTAAGGCTTGCTCTTTTGTTTCAAATCGTTGGTTTAAAGTAGCCGAAATTAAGGCTTGCTTTGAGGTTTGAAAGTCTGCAACTACTTTATAGCTCTTATTTTCCTTGAAATTATTGATTTCTTTTTCTCTTTCTACAATTAGTCTAACGGCAACCGATTGAACTCTTCCTGCACTTAAAGAAGGCTTAACTTTTTTCCAAAGTACAGGTGAAATTTCATAGCCTACAATTCTGTCAAGCACTCTACGAGCTTGTTGAGCGTTTACAAGATTAAGGTCAATCGAGCGAGGATTTTCCACAGCTTTAAGAATAGCGTTTTTTGTGATTTCATTAAAAACTATTCTCTTAGTTTTGCTTTCATCAAGCTTTAAAGCCTCTTTTAAATGCCAAGCAATAGCCTCTCCCTCGCGGTCTTCATCGGAAGCAAGCCAAACAAACTCTGCTTTTTCTACTGCGGCTTTTAATTCTTTTACTACCTTAACTTTATCTTCTGTAATTATATAATTAGGTTCAAAGTTGTTTTCCAAATCAATGCTCATATCCTTTGACGGAAGGTCGCGAATATGTCCAAAACTCGACATTACCACAAAATCTTTACCCAAAAACTTTTCTATTGTCTTTGCCTTAGCAGGCGACTCCACTATTACAAGATTCTTTGCCATATATATTTTTTTAAAAAACGCTTGCAAAATTACAACTTTTAATAGAATAATAAATTAAAGCAAAGAAAAAACTTCATTAGAACCATTTAGAAAACTTTCTTTTTTATTTTTAATTTTTTCTTTATTACAATTATTATTATATTTATTATT
>CALDHX010000075.1 GCA_937901525.1 uncultured Bacteroidales bacterium | reverse complement strand
GTTTTTTTTGTTTCTACACCTCATTAGTCGCAAAACCAAATAAAAAATTACAAAACAAAAGAAAAAAGACAGAAAACCTAAATTTTACGATTCTCTGTCTTGGAACGAATAGCATATTGTCTAAATGGGCTGTTTTCAATTAAAAAGATACGGTGAAGTAATGTATCTTTTCTACAATTGTATCGCCGTTTGGTTTTACAAATGTGCTATCTTGGGAAGCTAAAATCAAATTCCACAATGGCGTTTTGTTTATTCCTTCGGTTACAAACAAAGGTTTTCCTTTTTGTTTTGCTGTTTCAAGAGCTTGATTGCCCTTATAGTCGGCATATAATCCTAATCCTATTAAGGAAATCAATAAAACGAATGATGCAATTATCGTTGCGAGTGTTGTCTTTTTAAGTTTCATATCTCTAATATTTTATAATTCTTTTTCTTTTAAGCAAAAATAGGTAAGGACTATAAAGAATAGTGAAGCAATTCCAAGAATCACACAAAGTCCATTGTACATAATTTCGCCGCTTACTTGATAATAATCATAGAAACAAATATTTTGTGTCATATTGCCTAATATTGTTGCCTCTTTCCAAGGAGAAAGCATTTTCAATCCAAATAATGCTCCACCAATTGCTACAAGAATTCCGATTAAAGGAAAGGCTCCATATATTCCAAACCTCAAAGAAAAATAGAAGCCCAAAGCAGAAGCGAACAAAAGCGCGAAAATAAGAAGACACGACCACGTTTTAGGATTAAGATCATTTAGTAACATATTTATGTCTGTAAGAATTTGCTCCGATGGACTAAGTAATAAATCGATAGAAATAAAACATAATAATACGCTTGCAAGCAAAATGATGTTGTTTATAATAAATGTGGAAATGAACTCTGCAACAAATCTCTCCAAAGCAGAAACGGGCTTAGTCAGAGTAAAGAATTGCATATTCTTTATTTTGAATCCAGAAAAAGGAACCAAACAAAGTTCGATAAAAAACAGAGTCAAATATATAGTATAAATATATCCGTCCCCAAATAAATGCATTCTGAAATCTTCTTCCATGAGATAAGTCATCAACATGTAGGAAAAAACACCGCTGAAAAGCGCATACATTATTCCATTTGAAAGGTATATTCCTTTCAACAAATAAAATACTCTTTTAAAACTAAATTCCATAGTCGTTAATTTTAAGGTTTATATTTTCAATTCTTTGTTCTACAAGTTCAGAATTCTCTTTCAGTGCTTTCTTTTTTGCAATAAAAGTCGCAAGATTAGAAAGTATGAAAATAAAAGCAATAAATGCTATTGTCATTATTGTAGTTCGTCTTATTTTCATAGGGCTTTATTTATTTTGTTCATTATATTGATTAAACAATTCCATGACTTGCTCCATGTTTATCGAAAGTTGGTTCATTGTTTTGAAGACTAATGGCAAATATTCTTCGGTAAACTGTCTGCGTTTCATGTTTGAGATATTTTCAATGGCGTTTTCTGCAACGAAATAGCCTATTCCGCGTTTGTTATAGATGATTTGATTGTTTGTAAGCAACTCAAAAGATTTTACAACGGTGTTTGGATTCACCTCACACAAGATTGCCAATTCTCTTGCTGATGGTATGCGTGCGTTTATTTCGTATTTGCCTGCCAGAATCTCATCACACAACTTCAATGCAAGCTGATAGAAAATCGGTGTTTGAATATGATTCATCATGACACCTCTTCCTCCTTCATTCTTAAATAAGTAAGCAATAGGAATCCTATTATAGTTATGCTATTCAAAACTATATTGGCTTGAAATTGGTAAGCATCGTAATTTAACCCAAGTTCCCAGCCAAAAACCTTGCCAACAATTAACTGATAGCAATATTCGGATAGATAGAAATAAACAAAAAAGCAGAGAAAGGTCAATCCCAAAGCTTTTTCCTTAAAGAAAAGCGAAGCATAGAAAAGAATCACAAGTATAGATGCAAAAAAGAGAATAGCCTCTCCATAACCGAACAACATGCGTTTAGATAATGTGCCGGTAAAATAAAAGTCCGCAAAAAAATCAAAAAGCAAACTCGATGTAGGTTGAAAAACCAAGTAACCTACTCCAAGTCCCAAAGGACAAGAAGTAAATAATATCAGTCCTATTCCAAGAACGTTCACAGTAAATAGAGCAATGAATTTCTCCAATGTTGATGTTGGTAAAAGAATTGTATGAATCTGTGAATTGGTTTTATGATATGACGCAAAGGAATAATGACACACTGCACCGGCACTAATTCCTAATATCACAAGTGCCGAGAAAATCATTATGTAATCATTGCTCATCGATGCAAAACTAAGCAAGAAAAATGTAGCAAACAATATCAGTATAAGCCTACTCCGTTCTTGCAAAAGTTTTTTCAAAAGATGATTTAATCTTGCTAAGCTAAATTCCATTTTCTTCTCCTTTCCTATTATCGATTTGAGGGAAGAGTTCTCGGATTCTTGTTTTGTTGGAAAGAGCTGCGTTGAATAGCAGTTCTATATTAAGTTCGCTTTCTTCGTTTTCTGTATTCTCTTTGATAAATTGCAGACCGGTTGCACTATCTTCCGTGTACAACAACTTCTCATTTGATTGTACATTGTTAGTTGTACCAAAGTACAATTTATTACAAATTTCCAAGCCATCGGCATTTAGCAATACGTTTGTATCATCAAGAATCAATACAGAGTCTATAAGATTGTGCAAATCTCTTACTTGATGTGTTGAAATAACTACGCAAGTCTCGTCAGTCATTGCCTGTAACATCACTTTTCTAAACTGACTCTTTGAAGGAATGTCAAGACCATTTGTTGGCTCGTCAAACAATAGCAACTTACAATGACAAGCTAATCCAAAGGATATAAGAACCTTTTTCTTAGTTCCATAAGATAGCTTCTTCAATTTTTGTTTAGTGTTGCTAATTTCAAATTCTTGCAAATAGTTTTCAAAATCCGATTTAGAAAAGTTTGGATAAAACACAGAGTTAAGCTTAACAAATTTATCTATTGTTATATTTAACTCAAATAATTCTTCGGGTAAGAAAAACAAATCGGACAAAAACGCCACTTTTCTTTCGGAAGGCGTAAACTCCCCTACCTTTATTTCTCCTGAATCGGGGAATACCAATCCGCCAATCAGTTTTAATAATGTCGTTTTGCCGACTCCGTTCTTTCCAAATAAACCATGAATGCAACCTTTCTTTAAATTGAGGTTTACATTCTCTAATACAGGTTTGCCTTTCTTGTATTCAAAGCAAAGATTCTTAATTTCTATCATAATTTTCTTTTTAAGTGTATTACTGTAATAGTACACTGCAAAATTACAACAAAATTTTAATCCACCAAATCTTTGAATAAAAAAAATATCTCTTAGGAATATTTTTCTAATCCTAAGAGATATTTTTTGTTTTCTTTGAGTTTATTTCTTATTCCATTGTGTAGCGAGAGAAAACGTTGTCTTGTGTGATTTTTAATGGGTTTTCTTCTACCCATTTTAAGAAAGCGTCCCATTTTGATTTGTTTTGTTTTACCCATTGATTTGCTTCGGTATTTGCTCCGTAAGCGAATAGCCAATAATTGTAGGCTTCAAAGTGTCCTGCTGCTATCAATTTCTTGTGATAGTCAAATAATACATTATCAAAATCAGGGTGGTATTTATAAAATTCACTAATGAATTTTTTTCTTATTTGAACAAGAGTTTTAAGGTCTAAATATCTATGTCCGTTGCAAGCTTTTGTCATTGCAGAACGAAAACTTTCTGGAAAAAGGTTGGGTCTTTCTGGCGAGTTTGAATAAACTATTACTGGATTATTAAAATCGACTTCTGCTTTTCTATTTTCAAATTTTATTTGATCAAAATAACAATCGTAAAGTGTTTTACTCATTTCTTTACGTCTATCTTCTGAATGTTTTTCAAGGTTCATAAATAACTCTCCGTACATTGCTCCCCAAACCATTTCGGTAGAAGCAAAAAATAAAAGTGAAGCTCTGTAATAGTTTGAGGCGTATTCTGGTTCTATTTCTATACCTTTTTCGTAATAAAAGAAAGCGTCTTCGTATCTATTAGACTTATAGGATATGTTTCCTTTTTCTAAATATAGGCAACCTGCACCAGGGAATTTTTTTAAGCCTTTGTCGTATATTGTTATTGCGTTATTGAATTGTCCTTTTTCATCATAGGCGTTTCCTAACAATTGATAAATATCAGGAGTAACGTCTTTTCTATCACATAGTGGCTCTAATGTTTTTATTGCGTTTTTATAGTCTTTTTCTATGTAATATATCCATGCTAATTCATAATGTATTGGCAAAGTGTCTATGCCTTCTGATATTGCTTTCTTGATTGTGTTTTCTGCCTCTACTAATTCGCCTTTGTCTATTAACATTACAGCTTTGTTTAGTATGGAATCTGCTTTTTGTGCTGTGATTATGTTGACATTTAAAACAAGTATCAATAAACTAAATAATATTTTCTTCATAGGTTTTCTTTATATAATGTTATCTAAGTGCAAATATACAACAAAATTATAAAAAAAAAGAACTGAGTAGTTTTATTACTCAGTTCTTTTTTATTTTAGTGTATTGTTTTTTATTTGTTTGTTCTTCCTGGATACACTTTTAAGGCTTCTTCTAAGCATTTTACTGCTGCTTTTAAGTCCTCTATTTTTAAGCAATAAGTAATTCTTGCTTGTTTGCGTCCTTTTTCAGGATCTGTGTAAAAACCTGTTGCTGGGGCAAGCATAACTGTTTCTCCGTTATAGTTGAATTCTTCTAATAACCATTGGCAGAATTTGTCGCTATCGTCTATTGGCATTTCTATTATTGTATAGAATGCTCCTGTTGGCATAGGACAATAGCAACCTTCTATTTTATTTAATGCTTCAACTAAGGTTCTACGTCTTAAATCGTATTCTGCTGATACTTTATCAAAGTATTCTTGTGGTGTATCTATTGCTGCTTCTGCGAATATTTGTCCAAAGTATGGTGCACATAATCTTGCTTGTGCCATTCTTAATGCAGCATTCATTATTGCTTTGTTTTTAGAAATGATAACACCTATTCTTGCTCCACAAGCTGAGTATCTCTTACTTACAGAGTCTAAAAGAATAACGTGTTGTGATAAGTCTTCCATTTCCATTACAGAGAAGTGTTGTTTTCCATCGTAACAAAATTCTCTATAAACTTCGTCAGCAAATAAGTATAGATTGTGTTTTTTTGCTATTTCACCAAGTAATAATAATTCTTCTTTTGAATACAAATATCCTGTTGGATTATTTGGATTACAAATCATTATTGCTCTTGTTTTTGGTGTGATTGCTTTTTCAAATTCTTCAATTGATGGTAATGCAAATCCTGTTTCTATTGTTGAAGGTACTGTCTTTATTACTGCATCGGAAAGAATTGCAAATGAATTATAGTTTGTGTAATATGGTTCTGGAATTAAAACTTCTTCTCCTGGATTACAACAAATTGTAAAAGCAAATTGTAAAGCTTCGCTACCACCTGCTGTGATTACTATTTCATCTGGAGTGATGTTTATGTTATGCTTTGCGTAGTATTCGCATAGTTTTTTTCTATAAGACATATTTCCTGCTGAGTGAGTGTAAGCAACTATGTCTCTTGGTGCTTTTATTAAAGCATCTAAAGCATTAGGTGCTGTTTCTATATCAGGTTGTCCTATGTTTAAGTGATGTATTTTTATTCCTCTTTCTTTTGCTGCTTCTGCGTAAGGTACTAATTTTCTAATCGCAGATGCTGGAAGTGTTTGTCCTTTTTTTGATATTTCTAACATAATACTATATCTGTTTATTTAATTACTTTCCCTTTTATTAATAATCTTACTCTTGGAGTTTTTGCGTTTGATTCAACAGTGATTGATTTGTTGATTGGTCCGACGCTACTTGTGTTGTACTTTACTGTTATTGTTGCAGATTGTCCTGGCATTAATGGTTCCTTGCTCCATTTTGGCACTGTACAACCACAAGATGAACGAACTTTTGATAAAACTAATGGAACTGAACCTGTATTTGTGTATTTAAATTCACAAACTCCGTTTCCATTTTGTTTTACTTCACCGTAGTCGTGTTCCAATTTATCAAAAGTTATTTCTGCTTGCGAGCTAACTTCTGTTGTGTTTTGTTTTTCTACTTTTTGAGCATTTGCTCCTAACATTAAAGCGAATAAGAAAATCGCTGATAAAAGAAATCTTTTCATTTTTTTATTGTTTTTTTGAGTTACTATTCTTCATAATTTGACACTACTTCTCCTGTTAACATAAGCAATATACGCTCTTGGTTTATGTCATTAGTGCTTACTACTATACTTCTTTTAATTGTTCCAATTATATTAGTATTGTATTTTACGATTATTTCAGAGGATTGTTCTGGTAGAATAGGATCTTTTGCCCATTCTACTAATACACATCCACAAGATGCTTTTATGTCTTCTACTATCAAAGGAGCGTTGCCTTTATTAGTGAGAGTGAATATTGCTTCTGTTTCTTTGCCTTGTAAAATATCGCCAAAATCATAGGAAATTATATCGAACATAGCGATAGGCTCATTGTTTACATTACTTTGTGCTACTATTGTCTCACAATAGAATGAAACAAAAAATATAATAATTAATTTTAGTATGTTTTTTAGAAATTTCATCTGTATTTCATTAATAAAATATTATGGCAAAAGTACAACAATATTTTGTATTATGAAATAAAATATTTCTTTTTATTATTATTTTCGTATCTTTGCCGATTCCTTATTGTATTAATTTTGATATGAAAAATATATTAGTCATTTATACTGGTGGAACTATCGGTATGGTGAAAGATAAAAAGACAGGAGCTTTATATCCTTTTGATATGAAAAAAATTTATGAGGCTTTACCTGTGTTAAAAGAGTTAGATTGTGTAATAGATACTATACAATTTAACCCTATAATAGACTCTTCTGATATGCGTTCTGAGGTTTGGATTAGATTAGCTGATTTAATTCAATCTGAATATGAGAAGTATGATGGTTTTGTTGTGCTTCACGGAACGGATACTATGAGTTACACTGCCTCAGCTTTGAGTTTTCTTTTGGAAAACTTAGCTAAGCCTGTAATTATTACTGGTAGTCAATTGCCTCTTGGAATGATTAGAACTGATGGTAGAGAAAATATTATTTCTGCTGTTGAAATAGCTGCTAATGATAATGTATGTATTCCTGAGGTTTGCATCTTCTTTGAAAATAAATTGTTCAGAGGAAATAGAACAACTAAAATAAACGCTGAACACTTTGAAGCGTTTTATTCTGGCAACTATCCTTCTCTTGCAAAGGTGGGAATTAATATTAGCTATAAACAACATTTGATTCATAAAACTAATAATAAAACGTTAAAGGTCTATGATAAAATGTGTGAGGATGTTGCTATTATAAAAGTACACCCATCTCTTCAAAAAGAACATTTGAACACATTTTTATCAATGCCTTCACTAAAAGGTGTTGTACTTGAAACTTATGGTAGTGGCAATGCTCCTACGAGTGATTGGTTTTTAGATGCGATAAAAAAGGCTATTGATAAAGGTATTTATGTTTTGAATGTAACTCAATGTAAAGCTGGTTCTGTTGTAATGGGACATTATGAAGCCTCAACTGCTTTATTGAAAATGGGGGTTATTTCTGGTGGTGATATAACTACAGAAGCAGCTCTTGCTAAGATGATGTTTGTTCTTGGCAACTATACAGAAGATAATTCAATTAAAAAAATGTTGAACACTAATTTAAGAGGGGAAATCTCTACTCTGTAAAACAATATGGATTTTGTAAAAATTTTTGATCGATTCAATTCTTTAAATATTCTCATAATAGGCGATGTAATGATTGATGCTTATTGGTGGGGTAATGTAAATAGAATCTCGCCTGAAGCTCCCGTACCTGTTTGTGCTGTAAATAATAAAGAAAACAGATTAGGTGGAGCTGCTAATGTGGCACTAAATATTGCTGCAATGGGAGCAAATCCTATTCTTTGTTCTATTGTAGGTGATGATTTTCATGGACATGAACTTTGCAGATTAATGGAGGTTCAAAAAATGGAAACAGAAGGTATTGTTTTTTCATCTTTACGTCCTACAACCGTAAAAACAAGAATTATAGGAAACAATACTCAAATGCTTAGAATAGACGAAGAAACTGATGCTAATATTTCTTCTATAGAGGAGGGTATTTTCTTAGAAAAATTGGAAAATATCATCAATAGTAAAAAAATAAATGCAATAATCTTTCAGGATTATGACAAAGGTGTTTTGACAGAAACTGTTATTGCAAAAACAATAGAATTGGCTAAAAATAAAAATATTCCAACAACAGTTGATCCTAAAAAACGAAATTTCAATTCTTACAAAAATATTGATTTATTTAAGCCTAACTTAAAGGAATTGAAAGATGGATTAAAAATAGATTTTGATAAAGTTAATAAGGATAATCTTGTTGAAGCGGCTTTATTATTACATCATAAACAAAAAATAAATAAAGTATTCATTACACTTAGTGAAAATGGAGTATTTATGATGGACTTCTCTAAGAAAGAAGCAGAAATAATAATGCTACCTGCTTGTTTAAGAAAAATAGCAGATGTTTCTGGCGCAGGAGATACTGTTATTAGTTTAGCAAGTCTTTGCTTAGCTCTAAATTTGGATAGTACTACAATTGCAAATATTAGTAACTTTGCTGGTGGACTTGTTTGTGAAAGCGTCGGTGTTGTTCCTATAAACAAAAATAGACTATTAGCTGAATTATTGAAAAAAGAATAGATTATATGAAAAAGGTATTGGTATTAATAATTGTAATGCTTTGTCTTACAAACGAATTATTTTCTCAGTCAGCCCCTCCTAATATGCCTCATTATGATAAAAAGACATTGCATTTTGGAATATCGTTTGGATACAATCAATTCTATTCTAATCTTATTGAAAAAGAAATTCGTCCTTTTCAAGATACTATTATGGGTTTTGATTCCGATAGAAATAGTGGTTTTCAGTTAATGTTTATTACGGATTTACGCTTACTTAATTTTATTAACCTTAGATTCACGCCTGGTGTTACTTTCGGAGATAGAAGATTAAATTTCTATGAGTATAAAAATGATAAATTCTTAACTAAAAGTACTTCTTTAGAAGCGATATATGTGGAATTACCATTGGAGTTTAAAATACGCTCCAAGCGCTGGCGAGATATAAGACCTTATCTTATTGCAGGTGGAAAATATGCTTACGATTTAGGTTCCATAAAACGCAAGAAGGCAAATCCAGAAGAAGTGATGTTGAAAATAGATAATTCAGAAATTTTCTATACTTTGGGTGCTGGAGTTGATTTTTATTTACCTTATTTTAAATTTGGAATAGAATTAAAAACATCCTTTGGACTTACAAATATTCTTGTGCCAGAACATCACACAATGTATTCTGATGTGTTAGATAAAATAAAAACACAAGTATTTTATATAAACCTTACTTTTGAATAAATAGTGGAAAAAATAATAGAAACATATTGTCCTTGCGACATTTTCTTTATTGAAGAAGAATTTAAAAAGAAAATCTCTTCTTCTTTTGGTATCAAACCAAGTGAATTACACTATAAGATTCTCCGTAAGAGCATTGATGCTCGAAAACAACCTATTTTTCGTCTAAAAATGTTGATTAGCGATAACCCCATTAAAAAAAATATAATTGAGCGTAATTATAAAGATGTAAATAATGCTCAAAGGGTTATTGTTGTTGGGGCAGGTCCCGCCGGATTGTTCGCCGCACTCAAACTAATAGAAGAAGGCATAAAACCTATAATTGTAGAAAGAGGAAAACCTGTAAGCGAAAGAAAAAGAGATATTGCTATTATTGCGAGAAATCAAGATCTCAATGAAGAATCTAATTGGTGTTTTGGGGAAGGTGGTGCAGGTACATTTTCTGATGGCAAACTGTTTACTCGCTCTACTAAAAAAGGAAATATAAATGATATATTAAAAACATTCGTCTATCACGGAGCAAATGAAGATATATTAACAGAAGCCCACCCTCACATAGGAACAGATAAACTTTCTCGAATAATTAAAAACATAAGAGAAACTATCCTTAAATGTGGAGGTGAATACTATTTTAATACAAAAGTAACGGATTTTTTAATAAAGGATAACATTATTTATGGAGTAAAAACATCTAATAACTCATCAATAGAAGCAAGGGCTGTTATATTAGCAACAGGGCATTCCGCAAGAGATATATATCAATTATTTGCAAACAAAGGTTGGATAATAGAAGCAAAACCTTTTGCAATGGGAGTAAGAGTAGAACATAATCAAGAATTGATAAATAATTCCCAATACAATGATAAAAATATAGCAAAACTACTTCCTCCTGCTTCATACTCTTTGGTACATAATGTAAATAACAGAGGTGTATTTTCTTTTTGCATGTGTCCTGGCGGAATGATAATACCTGCTTCAACAGAAAAAAATTCACTTGTTGTAAATGGTATGAGTTCCTCAAATAGAGGTTCTGCTTTTGCAAATAGTGGAATAGTAGTTAGTATAAATCCTCAAGATGTTGAAGAATATAGCAAACAACCAGCTTTATCCCTTATGAAATTTCAACAAGAGTGTGAACGAAAGATGTATATTCACAATCAAACTTCACCAGCTCAAAGAATAAGTGATTTTATTAGAAATAAACCATCTAATAGCATAGGTGCAACTTCTTATCCAAGTGGATTGCAAGCTTGTAATATGAAAGATTATTTACCAAAAATAGTTGCAGAACATTTAAAGGAAGGATTTAAAGTATTTGACAGACGAATCAAAGGATTTATTTCCAATCAAGCAACAATGATAGGATTAGAATCACGCACATCTTCTCCTGTTAGAATATTAAGAGACAAAGATAGTTTGCAACACCCTCAAATCTCTATGCTTTTCCCTTGTGGAGAAGGAGCAGGATATGCGGGAGGAATAACTTCTTCTGCGATTGATGGAGTAAATGCAGCAATAAAAATCTCTCAAATATTAAAATAATTTCATTTAAATATCTATTATTCTGCAAAAAAGCAGTATTTTTGCACCTTTGTTTTTTTTAGCGGATTAATAAACTTTAATTATAAATTTAATAAGTAAAAATGAAGAAAAGATTTCTCTTAGTGATTATGGCAATGTTTTTTGCCATAGGGCTTAAAGCCCAAGAAACATCTTTGAGTGACACAGTAGCTTTTCCTAACTCGAATCAATCTTATCAGATGATTTATACGGGATTTAACTACTCTTACTCTCAAAGTATTTACCTGTCATCAGAGCTTACGCCAGGTATTCTTTCAGGTATTAGTTGGTACCTTGCAGAAAACACTGCAGGAGAACGTACAATTGACATTGAAGTATCTTTAGCTGAAGTATCTTCATCGTCTTTTGCGACTAACTCACTAATCCTTTCGGAAAACTTTACAACAGTTTATTCTGGTCCTGTAACTTGGTCAGGGACTGGTTGGAAAGGAATAGAATTTCAAGTGCCATACGTTTATTCAGGAGCAAACAATCTTGTAGTTGCAATAAAAGCAAGTATGGGAACATATTTCTATGCTTTCTCTTGGGGTATGGGTGCTGAATCAAGTGATTATTCTTATCGTTTATTGTACTCTTCACGTGATTCAAGAGCTGTAACTCCAGAAGATCCTGCAGGAGTTAATGGATCAACATTAGTACCTTCTGCAATATTTACAAGATTACCAGAAGGGGCATCAGTTTGTTTGCCTGTTCAAGATTTAGTATTCTCTAATACAGATCAAACCTCAACAACAGCTTCTTGGTCAAATCCTAACGGAGAAGGAACAACCTTTACAGTTTCTTACAGATTACCACAAGGAGAATTCGTTACAGCTGGAACAACAAGCGACACAACATTTGAAATAACAGGATTAACTTCTTCAACAGTTTACGAAGTACAAGTTGTAGCAAACTGTGGAGAAGATCAACAAGCATACCCTACAATAGAAAGTTTTAACACAGCTTGTGCACCAGTAGAATCATTCCCTTGGTCAGAAGATTTCGCCACAAACTTTGTTCAAGGCTCAATAGGAGGAACAGTTCCTCACCACTGCTGGATAAACGTAAATGGAGGTAATCAAACATATCGTTGGGGAGGAGTTGCAACAAGAAGTTCTCTTATGGGATATTTTTCTACTTCTGAAACAATGTCAAATAGCGACTGGTTAATGTTCCCTGCAATGGAATTTACAGGAACAGAAGCAATAACATTCTCAATAGATAAAGACAACGCCTCAGATAGAGTAACTTTTGATATATATTACTTAGACGTTACAAACGGAGACGTTACATCAGAGGCAGATACAACAAACTTCACATATTTAGCAACAGTATTATCTGATGAAAACACACCATCAGGAGAAACATTCCAAGTATTATTAACAAACGTAGAAAACACAGCAAGAATAGCATTTGTAAACAAAACAGCTAACCCTTCATTCTACATTCCACAAGTAACAATAGAAGAAGTAGAATGTCCAGATGTTTATGGATTCAACGCAATTGTTTCTAACGTAGATGCAATTCAAGTAAACTTAAATACATTAAACCACGAAGGAAGCGGTTGGGTTGTTGCTTACGGAACAGCAGATTCAATACAAAGCTTTAACCCTGAAACAGCATCAACAATTACAATAAACGATGCAGCAGAATTCCCTTATCTAATACAAGGACTAACACCAGGAACAACATATTATCTTAGTGCAAAACAAAACTGTGATGGTGAATTTACAGCTCCAATAGCAGTAACTCTACCACAAGCAGGAACAGTTGCAATAGCTCCTTTCACACAAGATTATAATGAAATAGGAAATGCACCAGAAGCACAATTTGTAAATGGAACAATAAACGCTTGGGTACACGGAACAGCAACAAACAATCCTGAGGGAGAAGGTGGAGCAATCTACATCAGTAACGATGGAGGAATGACAAATGTTTACACTACTGGTGTTGAATCAAGAAACTATTTCACAACACTTATAGCTTTCCCAACAGATGGTTCAGTGGCATTCCGTATTTCATTTGATTGGAAATGCTATGGAGAAGGAAGTTCTTATGACTATTTAAAAGTATATATGGTTCCTGTTGAATATGAATTATCACATGGAAATGAACCAGCAAGCAGATATGCAATTACTGGTAATTTAAACGGTAGCACAAACTGGAATACAAAAAACATTACATTAGATGCAGCAGGTAGATTAGGTACTATGCAAAAATTAGTATTTATGTGGAGAAATGACTATTCAGACGGAAACCCTCCTCCTGCAGCAATAGACAACTTATCAATAACTTCATTATCTTGTATAGCACCAGCAAACGTTGCTTACCAAAGAACAGAAAACCCAAGTGAAATGATAATCAACATCACTTCATCAAACCCAACAGAAACAACATATCAAATAGAATACAAACCAACCTCATCTGATGAGTGGCTTACAGTAACAACAACAGAATTAACATACACATTAACAGAACTTGAATTAGGAACAGAATACGAATATAGAGTTGCTGCATTATGTGATGGTAATATAACCGACTACGTAAGTGGAAGTTTTGTTACAAACTGTGGAGCAGTAGAACAATTACCTTACACAAACACATTCTCTGGAATATTTACAGGAACAGGAATAGGAATAAGCGGGCCACTTTGTTGGATAAACCTATCATCAGAATCAAACTACAAATGGTCAACAACAAGACAAGAAGCAGACGAAGCATCACAAGACGGAAATAGATACGCATTAGCATATAACGGAGACTCTTATGGAGATGCAAGACCTGTTGTTAGTGAATGGATATTCACACCTGCATTTGAATTTGACGGAGAACAAAGATTACAATTTGAAGCATCTTTATACTACAATTGGGAAAGACCTGCCACAGTAGATATATTTGCATTAGATGTTTCAGAAAACGATTTAACATCAAGAGCCGACACAGCAAACGCAACATATCTTACAAGCGTTACCATTGAAGGTTCTGCTTGGAGCGAAAAAGAAGTAATCTTATCAAACGTAGAAACAACTTCACGTTTAGCCTTTGCAGTTCGTCACCATGCACCTAAATTCTTTATTGATAATGTTAAAATCAATCAAGCACCTCCTTGTCCAGATGTACACGGATTAACAGCAACTACACCTGAGGGTTCTTCTATTGTAGTAACATTTGACACATTAGGAGCAGAAAATGGTTGGATAGTAGCATACGCTCCAGCATCAGAAAACTTTAACCCAGAAACAGCAACACAAATCACAATACCATCAGGAGCAACATTCCCTTATACAATAGCAACAAACGTTGATGGAGGAAATTACTCAATAGCAGTAAAACAAAACTGCGATGGAGCATATTGGAGCAATGCAATAAACCTATTCATACCAATAGTAAACGCAATTCCATACACAGAAAACTTTGACCAAGCCGCAACAATAACAGAATGGTCAGTAGTAGCACCAAATTCTGCATACGCTGGTTCATTAAATAAATGGTGTCATGGTACAGTTGCAAACAACACAACAGATGAAGCAGGCAACTTAACAACCGGAGGAGCGTTCTATGTAAGTAGCGACAACGGAGCAACAAATGAATACAATGGTAATACTCCTACCGTATCAACACTTAGCACATTCTTAGCATTTGAAAATGACCTATCTTGGGAATTGTCTTTTGATTGGAAAGGAAGAGGCGAATACTACTATGATTATATGGAAGTATACCTATTACCTCTTGGAGCAAGTCTTCCAACATCAACATATTCTTCACACAAAATAGGAGAAAGCAAATATCAACAATCAGACGACTGGACAAGAGAAACTATTATCTTAGGACAAGAGTACGCTAATTCAGTTTATCAATTAGTATTCTTATGGTACAATGATAATATGACAGCAACTAACCCAGCAATAGCAGTAGATAATATATCTGTTTCATTACGTACATGCTTTGAAATATCAGACCTTACAGCAATTGCATCAGAAGGCACTGACGGAATGCAAGCAACAATAAGCTTTACCGACACAGTAAATCAAGGAGCAAACTACCTATTAGAATACAAATTACGTTCAGAATCAATTTGGACAAGTGTTAGCGAGATAACAAACCCTTATGTTTTAACAGGATTAAATGCAGGAGCAGAATATGATGTAAGAGTAAAAACACTTTGCTCAGCAACAGAATCATCAATGTTTGTTAGCACAACATTCAACACACCTTGTGCAAGCCTAACAGCACCTTGGACAGAAGGATTTGAATCTGGCACATACAACTCATCAAATTGTTGGTACTATGCAAACGGAGAATTAACAGAAAACATAAATCTTGAATACACAACAGACTACGTTTGGACAATAAATGGTGTATCTATTGACTATAACGGAACAAACAAAATGTACTATAACTTATGGGGAAGCAATAAACACAAATGGATTATGACTCCAACCATAGACTTAGGAGACACTAATACTCAACTTTACCAATTCTCATTTGATATTGCTGCACATGACTATGATAACAGCAATACAACAACATTTGAAGATGACGACAAAATTGCAGTAGTTATTTCTACAGATAACGGATTAACTTGGTCAAGTGCAAATGCAGTTATCTTTGCAAATGCAGATGCTGACACAGAACACAACCTAAGTGATATTACACGTTCATTATCAAGAAAAACAATAGCATTACAAGACGCAACAGGAACTCCATTAGCAGGAAGAATCAAAATAGGAATTTATGTTTCTACACTTTATGGAGACTCTGACCTTAATTTATTCTTAGATAACTTTGAAGTAAATTTAGCAGGCGAAACATCACCTTGTATTCAACCATCTTCATTAATAATAGAAGAAAATAATATTACAGAAAACTCTGCAATATTATCATGGAGTTCAAACGGAAGTGAATGTGGTTGGGAAGTAAGAGTTGGAGAAAACGGAACAATAGAAAACTCCACAATACCATTCTACACCATTACAGGATTAGATGACAACACAACTTATACAGTTTATGTAAGATCAGTATGTAACGCAACAAACCGTTCAGAATGGGATTCAATTCAATTCACAACACTTCAAGCTATTCCTTGCGATGCACCAACTAACCTTGTAGCAAGCAACGTTACTGCAACAACAGCAGAAATAACTTGGAATGGTGCAGTAGATACATACGAATTAAGAGTAAATGCAGGACCAGTAGAAACACTTACAACTACAAGCAAAACATTAACAAACTTAAATCCAAGTGCATCTTATACAGTAGATGTTAGAGCAGTATGTGAAGAAAGAACATCTGATTGGATAAGCGTAAGTTTCATAACACTTGAAGCAACACCAGAGCCATGTGATGCACCAACAGCCCTTTCTGCAAGCAACATAACAGAAACCTCAGCAGAAATCACATGGAATGGAACA
>CALDHX010000074.1 GCA_937901525.1 uncultured Bacteroidales bacterium | reverse complement strand
GTTATGGCAAATTTTGAGAATTTTACAAATCTTTATTCTATTTCAAAAACGCTTCGTTTTGAATTGCGACCTATTGGAAAGACACAAGACTTTATAGAAAAGCATGGCTTGTTGAAAGAAGACGCTCATCGTGCTGATAGTTACAAAAAAGTAAAGAAACTAATAGATGAATATCATAAAGACTTTATAGAAAAATCGCTTTCGTCTTGTAAATTGAAAATAGAGAGTAATGACAAGAAAGATTCTTTAGAAGAGTATTGTGAACTTTATAAGAAAAAAGATAAAAGCGAATCAGATAAAAAAGCCTTCAAAAAGATACAAGACCAATTACGAGGTCAAATTGTAAAAGCCTTTAATGATAGAGAAGAATTTAAAGAATTAGGTAAAAAAGAGTTGATAACTGATTTGCTTCCTAAGTTTTTAGATGATGAAAACAATAAAGAATTAGTTGAAGAGTTCAAAACTTTCACTACATATTTCACAGGGTTTCATGAAAACCGTAAAAATATGTATTCAAGTGAAGAAAAATCAACTGCAATAGCCTATCGACTAATTCACGAAAACCTGCCTAAACATTTAGACAACGTTTCTATTTTTGAAAAACTTAAAACCTCAAAGGTAAGAGAAGACTTTGCAAATATAAGCAAAGATTTGAAAGAAGAATTGCAAGGAAAGAGTTTAGAAGATTTCTTTTTGATAGAATCTTACATTGAATTGCTTTCACAATCTCAAATAGACAGGTATAATGCCTTAATAGGAGGAAAGTCGCTTGAAAAGAATAAAAAGATAAAAGGCTTAAACGAATACATAAACCTTTATAATCAAAAGCAAAAAGATAGCAAGGACAGATTACCAAAATTGAAAATGTTGTACAAACAAATACTAAGCGATAGAGGTGCTTTGTCTTGGTTGCCTGAAACTTTTAGCTCGGATAATGAACTTTTAGAAAAAATAGAAGAATGTCGTAGAGAATTTACAACAAATGAAGATGGTAAGGGTAGCCTTTTGGAAAAAATCAAACAATTGATAATCTCCCTTGACAAATACGATGTTAACAAAATATATATCCGTAATGATGTTCAAATAACCAATATTTCACAAAAGGTATTTGGCAGTTATGGAATTATTTATGCAGGACTAAGAGAATTATTAAAGAAAGATGTTAAGCAAAAAAAGAAAGAAAACATCGAAGACTATGAAGAAAGACTTGAAAAGCTAATAAAAGCCTTAGACAGTATAGCAATAAGCACGATAGAGGAAGGAGTTGCAAGTTTAGGATTAGAAAATAAAAGCTCAATTGTTGATTATTTTAAACAAAACATTGAAACTCTTTTCGTGGATATAGAAAATAACTACTCTAAGGTAAAAGACTTATTGAATATAGAATATTCCAAAGAGTGTAATTTAAAACAAGACAAAGTAAATGTTGAGAAAATCAAAAATTATTTAGACTCTCTAAAAGCTTTGCAAAGCTATATAAAACCATTATGTGGAAAGGGCAACGAGGCTGAAAAAGATGAAAAATTCTATGGGGACTTTACACAATCATGGGACGAGTTTAATAAAATAACTCAACTCTACAATATGGTAAGAAACTATCTTACACAAAAACCTTATTCGGAAGAAAAAATCAAACTTAATTTTCAAAACTCTACATTGTTAAAAGGTTGGGACTTAAACAAAGAAAGAGATAATACAAGTGTGTTGTTAAGAAAAGATGGTCTTTACTATCTTGCAATAATGAATAAAAATCATAATGCAGTATTTGATGTTAAAAACACAAAAGATAAAAACAACGGAGAGTGTTATGAAAAAATAGAATACAAACTCTTACCAGGACCAAATAAAATGCTCCCCAAAGTTTTTTTATCTACAAAAGGAATTGCAGAATTTAATCCAAGTAATGAATTATTAAAAAACTACCAAAACGAAACACATAAAAAAGGTGATAAATTTAAAATTGAAGATTGTCATGCTTTGATAGATTTCTTTAAAACCTCAATAGAAAAACATAAAGATTGGAAACATTTTGGATTTGTTTTTTCGGATACAAAGTCATATGAGGATTTAAGTGGATTTTATAGAGAAGTAGAACATCAAGGATATAAAATCACTTTTAGAAATATTGCTGTTGATTATATTGATTCTTTGGTTGAAGAAGGCAAAATCTATCTTTTCCAAATCTATAACAAGGATTTTTCGCCTCATAGCAAAGGTACGCCAAACCTTCATACGCTTTATTGGAAAATGCTCTTTGAAGGAGATAATCTTTCTAATGTAGTATATAAACTAAACGGAGAAGCAGAAGTGTTTTTCAGAAAAAAGAGTTTGCCAAACGATAAACCAACTCACCCGGCAAATGAACCAATAGAACATAAAAACAAATTAAGTGGAGATTATAAGAGTGTATTTCCATACGACTTGATAAAAGACAAACGATACACAGTTGATAAATATCAATTCCATGTTCCGATAACAATAAACTTTAAAAGTGAAAATATTGATAACGTAAATGATAGGGTAAATCAATACATTAGAGAATCAAAAGACCTACATATCATAGGAATTGACCGAGGAGAAAGACATTTACTTTATATTTCGGTTGTTGATTTGCAAGGAAATATAAAGTATCAAACAAGTTTGAATGTTATAAATAACTATGATTACCACAATAAACTGACCGAAAGAGAAAAAGAAAGAGACGAAGAACGCAAGAGTTGGCAAACAATAGAAGGAATCAAAGACTTGAAAGAAGGATACCTTAGTCAAGCGATTCACAAGATATGTAATCTTATGATAGAGTATAATGCTATTGTTGTACTTGAAGATTTGAATTTTGGTTTTATGCGAGGTCGTCAAAAGTTTGAACATTCCGTTTATCAGAAATTTGAGAAAATGTTGATTGATAAACTGAATTATTTGGCGGACAAGAAGAAAAACCCACAAGAAATTGGCGGATTATTGAAGGCTTATCAATTAACAAATCAATTTAAAAGCTTTAAGGAATTAGGAAAACAAAGCGGATTTTTATTCTATACACAAGCTTGGAATACAAGTAAAATAGATCCTGTAACGGGTTTTGT
>CALDHX010000073.1 GCA_937901525.1 uncultured Bacteroidales bacterium | reverse complement strand
TCTCCGCTTTTGTTTTATCTTTTATAGTGTGGAATGTCGTTTGGTATGACTATTGACATTTCAACTAAGCCTGCAAATTGCCCATCTTGATACCAAGGTGTTTGATAAATCAATTTCTTTACTCCCTCCTTCTCTATTGTATATGTATTAGTCTCTTGGGAGTTCATAAGGTGCTTTATCATTTCTTGTGCACGTTGTGGGTGGCAGTCAAATAAGGATTTTCCTATCAAGTCTTTGCCTCCGCTTTTTGCAAAGGTCATTTGACTGCGCTCATTCATATCTAATATTTTGCCATCTTTGTCGCAAACGGTTATTGCTACGAATGGCAATTCATTTGACCAATTTTCCATTTCTTATTTGCAAGATAATGCTGCTAATGCGATAGAATACATTTTTGTTTTTGTGCTATCACCTCTTGAAGACAACACGCAAGGAACTTTTGCTCCTACTACCATTGCTGCAAGCTCTGCTTTTGCAAATTTTGTGCAAGATTTGTAGAATACGTTTCCTGATTCAATGTTTGGCCATACAAGACAATCTGCATCTCCTGCTACTTCGCCTTTCAATTTCTTGATTTCAGCAGATTCTTTGTCGATTGCTACGTCCAAAGCCAAAGGTCCGTCAATGATTGCTCCTTTTATTTGTCCACGATTTCCCATTGCTGCTATCAAAGCTGCATCAACACATGATGGAATTCCAACACTCATTTGTTCTGTTGGTGCTATCATTGCAACTTTTGGTGTTTCTATTCCAAGAGTTTTTGCTGTATTGATAACATATTGTGTGATTGCTGTTTTTTGTTTGAAATCTGGTGCTGGAATAACTGCAACGTCAGATGTAATAAGTAGTTTGTGGTATGTAGGTACTTCAAAAACAGTTACGTGAGAAAGAACTGGTTTTCCACCAGGCATTAATCCTTTTTCTTTGTTAAGGATTGCTCTCATGTATTTATCTGTTGAGCAAAGACCTTTCATTAATATGTCGCCTTCTCCTGCGTTTATCAATTCTACTGCTTTGTTTGCTGCAAGTTGTTCATTAGCTTCTTGAACTAATTGGAATTTGTTTACATCTATTCCTTCTTCTTCGCAAACTTTTTTAATAGTATCAATATCTCCAACAAGTGTTGCTTCTACTATTCCAAGGTCCATAGCCATTGATGCTGCACCTATTGTGTGAGAATCGTTAGCATACGCTGCTACTAATCTTTTTTTGCCTTTTACTTTTACGGCTTCAATGATTTCGTCTAATTTTTTAATCATCTCGGTTATTGTTTTATATTATTATTTAATGAATTCTATTTTTTGCAAAATTACTATTTTTATTCCAAATAATGTAAAGAATTAAAGAAATTATAGTTGCAACTCCTCCCACAATATAAGAAATTGTAGGATTTAGGCTTAGTCCCTCCGGTGCAATGAATATGTAACTCACACACACCATTGTCATAAATAAAGCTGGGATTAGGGTTATTAAGTAGTTGCGTTTTTCTTTTGTAAGGTAGATTGTGATTGCCCAAAGTGTGAAAACGGCAAGGGTTTGATTGCACCAAGCAAAGTAACGCCAAAGTATGTCAAAGTTTATTTGTAATATAAGAAAACTTGCTATGAAAAGTGGTATGGAAATCAATAATCGTTTTGAAATTTTCTTTTGGTCCATCTTTAAAAAGTCGGCAACAATCAAGCGAGCCGAACGAAAAGCGGTGTCTCCCGATGTAATTGGTGCAAATATCACGCCTAAAAGTGCAAGAAACGCTCCCGCAACTCCCAACCACTCTTTTGTAACGCTATCAACTATTACTGCTGCGTTGTTTTCCTCCATTCCATTTTCATAAAAGAAAGCACTTGCAACCGCAGCCCATATAAGAGCGACTATTCCCTCAATAATCATTGCACCATAAAAGACGGGGCGACCATGTTTTTCGGTTTTCAAACAACGAGCCATCATTGGAGATTGCGTAGCGTGGAATCCCGAAATCGCACCACAAGCAATTGAGACAAACATCATTGGAAAAATAGGATTATTGTCGGGTGAGGTGTTTTTAAGACTTGAAAAACTTGTAATTTCCGGCAATACGGGCGATTTAACTATTAACATAACAAGCATTCCTAACGCCATAAAAAGTATAGCTATTGCAAAAATGGGATAAATCTTTCCTATAATCTTATCAACGGGAAGAAGTGTTGCAAGAATATAATAAAGGAAAACAACAATAGCCCAAAAAGTAATATCTAATGCATCGGGTGTGAGTTTTGCAAGCAAGCCTGCCGGTCCCGAAACAAAGACTGCTCCCACCAAAACCATAAGTAAAACAGTGAAAAACCTCATTGTTTGTTTTGCTCCATTACCTAAATATTTTCCTATCAATTCTGGAAGGCTTGCTCCTTGATTTCGCATTGAAAGCATTCCGGAAAAATAATCGTGAACTGCACCTGCAAAAATACTTCCAAAGACAATCCAAAGATAAGAGGCGGGTCCGAATTTTGCTCCCATAATTGCTCCAAATATTGGGCCTAATCCCGCAATATTTAGAAACTGAATCATAAGTATTTTCCACGTTGGCAT
>CALDHX010000072.1 GCA_937901525.1 uncultured Bacteroidales bacterium | reverse complement strand
TTTCATACCATTGTCCCATGTAACGAGTTACATCAACTTGTTTAACAGTAGAATTATCAACTGTTTTAACGGATTTATTGGAACTACAAGATGTTGCAACAAACATCAACAATCCAATTGCGATTACGCTTTTTAGAATCTTTTTCATAATATTAAAGTATTTAAGTTCAAAGATTCAACAAAGCAAAGTAAAGAATGTTTAAAAAATATTAAAAATCTTCTTTACATTCTCGCAACTCTTTCTATTCCTTCTACTTTTTCTATGTTTTGAATTAGTTTATTAAGATATTCAGCATTAGAAATATAAACCATAAGACTACCTTCAAAAAGTCCATTATTACTTTCCATAACCAAGCCTTTGATATTTACATTCCAAGCCTCAGATATAATTCTTGTAAGGTCGTGAAGTAATCCTTTTCTGTCGATTCCTGTAATTTTAATACCTGCAAGGAAAGTGATTTTTTCATTTTCACGCCATTTTGCTTTGATGATTCTGTGTCCAAACTTACTCATCTCATCAATAGCCTTGTTGCAAGAAGTACGATGCACTTCTATGCAATCTTCTCTCAAAAGACCAATAATGCTATCTCCTGGAAGAGGATTACAACACTTTGCTGTGATATATGGAAGGTTTTCATTTTCTTTGTCAATTAAGAGTTGTTCTGGATTATTTCTTGTTTGCTCAGCTAATTCTTCTTTTAGAGTTGTTGGCTTATTGTCTTTTTTCTTTGGAACAAGTCCGTTCTTAAAAAATATCCAAGGAGAGTTTTTTTGAGTCTTTTTAAAACATTGTCTTACTTCTGTTAAAGTAATTTTTTCGTCATAAATCTTATAGAAAAAGTCTATTTGGTTATTTATTTTCAAAAAATGCCTTAATCTTTCTACGTTATTATCGTTATATTCGATATTTTGAGAACGGAAAAGTTCTTGTAATTTACTCACACCTTCATTGTAAAAACTCTTCCTAAAATCTTTTATATAGTTTTTTATTTCGTTTGTTGCCTTAGAGGTTTTAACAAAATCAAGCCAACTTTCTTTTGGTTGAACTATTTTTGAGGTTATTACCTCTACTTGATCACTTGCTCTTAATCTATGTTCAATTGGCACAACTTTGTAATTAACCTTTGCTCCCATACAATGATTTCCTAAATCGGTATGTACATTGTATGCAAAATCCAATACAGTTGAATTAACAGGCAAATCTATTGCTTTTCCTTTTGGAGTAAAGACTGTTATTTGTTCTGTAACTACGCTAAGTTGGAAATCATTTACAAAATCAACTGCCGTAGAGGAGTCATTATCTAATATATCTCTTACTTTCGTTAGCCAAGAATCAAGATTATTATCTAAATCTCCTTCTTTAACTTCTTTGTATTTATAATGTGCAGCAAGACCTTTTTCAGCAATGTCGTCCATACGCTGACTACGTATTTGAATCTCCACCCATTTTCCTTGACTACTCATAACGGTGCAGTGCAAGGCTTCGTAACCATTACTTTTTGGATTTGTAAGCCAATCTCTAAATCTATCCAATCGTTGTTTATACATTGAACTTATTATGGAATAGACTGCAAAACAAGACTCTTTTTCTGATTCAATAGGCACATCTAAAATTATTCTAATAGCAAAAATGTCGTAAATCTCTTCAAACTTCACACCTTTCTTCTCTATCTTACCTAAAATAGAAGTTATAGATTTTACTCTACCTGAAAGAGAAAATTTATAGCAACGTTCTACCAATTTTTGTTTTATTGGCTCAGAGAATACCTCTATGAACTTTTCTCTTTCCTCTTCGCTATCTTTTAATAAAGCCTCTATTTCAAAATATTCTTTTGAATTGATATGTTTTGTCGCAAGATCCTCCAATTCACTCTTTACTTCATAGAGTCCAAGCCTATGAGCAAGCGGTACATAGAATTGACGAGTTTCAGAAGCTATTTTAAGTTGTTTGTGTTTCGGCATAAAATCAAGTGTTCTCATATTATGCAAACGATCACATAACTTTAAAAGAATCACTCTCATATCATCGCCCATTGCAGTGAAAAGTTTCTTAAAGTTTTCCGATTGTATAGAATAGTTATTGTTTTCAAAAACTCCTTCAATCTTTGTTAATCCATCTACAATCTGTGCGACTTTTTCTCCAAATATATTTTTTATGTCTTCAAGTGTATAATCAGTATCCTCAACCACATCGTGCAACAAAGCACACACTATTGCAGTTGCTCCAAGTCCGAGATCGTAAGAGGCAATCTTGGCAACTTCCAAAGGGTGATAAATATAAGGTTCTCCATTCTTCCTTCTAACCCCTGAGTGTGCATTCATTGCTACAACGAAAGCTTTTCTAATCTCACGTTTTCCGTCTTTTTCGTTTGTAGGTGAAACAATCTTTATTAGTTCCTTGTAACGTTTTAAAATTTCTGCACGTTCTAATTTCTCATCTATTATATACATTGAATCATCTCTTTTTCTTAAAAAAATCTTTTAATAATTTGGAGCATTCTTCTTCCATAATGCCTGAGGTAATTTGTGTTTTAGGGTGATATATGTTTTCTTGAAGTCTTGATGCTCCTCGTTTCTCGTCTTTTGCTCCATAAACAACTCTCCCAATCTGCGACCAATACAACGCTCCCGCACACATAATGCAAGGTTCTAAGGTTACATAAAGCGTACAGTCGTTAAGATATTTCCCTCCTAATGCATCGGTTGCACAAGTGATTGCTTGCATTTCAGCATGTGCAGTTGGGTCGTTTAGTTTCTCGGTTTGGTTGTAGGCAGATGCGATAATCTTATCTTTACATACGATTACAGCTCCAACAGGCACTTCTTCTTCCTCAAAAGCACAAAGAGCCAAATCGTAAGCTTTTTGCATAAAATAAGTATCGTCGTATTCTAAAATAGCCATTTATTTCTTTGAAAAATTTTTCTTTGATTTTTTAAATTTTTTCTTTACTTTTTTTATTTTTTTCTTTGATTTATTTCAAAAAATCTTTGTTTTAATTTTACCTTATTTTGAATCACTATACTCTTTTGAAAAACACAAGTAGGATATGTTTCAACTGTGCTTTTTTTATATTGAGATTTCATTTTTTTGAAGTCTTTATATGCTTTTATTACGCTTGAAAATTCGCCATTTCTTTTAAGCAAGAAAGTTAAGGCTGCAACGAAATCCAAGATTTTTCTTTTTCTTAAAATGGAATCTACCTTATTTTGAGGTAAGTTTTTGTATAAGGTTAGTAAACTGTTTCTGAAATTAAGATAGGTCTTGAAAGGAGATGTTTTGTTTAAGGTTCCACCCCCTAAGTGATAGACTGTTGAGTTGGGGTTGCAATAAATTTTGTATCCTTCGTTTTTTAATCTCCAACAAAGGTCAATTTCTTCAAAGTGAGCAAAGTAATTTTCATCTAATCCACCAAATTGATGATATAATTCGCTTTTTATGAAAAATGCTGCACCACTTGCCCAAAATATTTCTCTTATTTGGTCATATTGTCCTTTGTCTTCTTCTATTTTATCGAAAATTCTGCCTACGCAAAAGGGGTAGCCGAGATAATCAATAAAACCTCCGGCTGCCCCTGCGTATTCAAATTTATTTTTTTCGGTATAAGAAAGTAACTTTGGCTGACAAACTGCAATTTTTTCATCGCTTTGCATAAGGTTTATTATCGGTTCAATCCAGCCTTGAGTTACTTCTACATCTGTGTTTAATAAACAATAATATTTTGCATCAATTTGTTTTAACGCTCTATTGTATCCACCGGTGAATCCGAAATTTTCTTCTAACTGAATTACTTCTATTTGCGGAAAAACTCGTTTTACAAAATTTACGGAATCGTCTTTTGAAGCGTTATCTACAAATATTATTCTATGACCCTCAGAATATTTTACAACAGATGGCAAATAAGTGTTTAATAAGTGGCAAGTGTTGTAGTTAAGTATGACTATTGCTAATTCTGATTGCATTATAGATGCCCTTTTCTGAATTGTATGCCTGCGTCTCCTTCAACTCCTTCTGGTAAAGTATATCTTGAAAGTACACTTTCCCAATACATATCTTGTTTTTCACCTCTTACGTTGGAGTGAAGTAGGAAATATTCTGCCATATCGTTTTGTGGAGCATAGAATACGAAAGTTCTATTTGATTCTCCAAAAGGAGTGTGGTCGTATCTCCACATTTGGTAAGGTAAGTAAACAACTCCATCCGGATTGTCGCGTTCTAATTCGGGGGTTGCTTCATAATCGGCACGTGTTCTGCGTTTAAAACCACTTGAACCTTTAAATTTTTCGTCTATTATGTTTGATGGTGGACCATATACTAAGTAAATACGTCCCATATCTGTTTCGTAACCTTTTTTGATGTTGGTTGTGAATTTTTTGTTTACGTAATCTAAACGATTTCTATATTCTTGCCATTCTTTTTCAGGATTATCTGCATTTCTTGCTTGCCAAAATGAATATAAGAAATATAATTTCACTTCCTTAGAGCTGTTTTTTAAATCGTTATTAATGAAATCTCTTACGTGATCTGTGGCAATTGGATATAGAACTTCTATGTTTTCATCTAATTCTTTGTCTGAAAGTTGGAAAACAAAGGCGTCTTTTGGAATTCCTATTTGGTCAAAAGTTGGTTTTTTATCACTTTCCTTAAAAAAGGCTTCTTTCTTGTAAGCATGTAGGATATTATTTGCATCTCTTACCTCTATTGTTAAGTAATAGCTTCCTTCTTCTAATTCGGATAAGTCAATGTTTCCAATTATTACAGAAGTTGGTTTTGCTTTCATTCTTTCGGCTCTCATAACTCCATCAACTTTTCTATTTGTTGAATAGCTTTCAATTACAGTTGTAAGAGCATAAAGACTATCAGCTCCGAAATATTTGTCTGCATTGTATATTTCCACATAATAATTCAATGTATTATTATCCTTAGCTATTGCATCAAACATATAAGGTTCTACTATGTAACCATTTTTTACATTAACGGCTTGTTGATTTGATTTTATAGGTTTGTTTATTATTTGAATGTCCGATAGAGTTAATTCTTTTTCAGAATAATTCATTCTAATGACATCTTTTACTTCTAAGGCTGCTTGTGTGGAGTTTTTGTCTTTGAATGATAGATAAAGAACATAATTACCATTGTCTAATTTTGCTCTTTGTATGTCTAACATCATTTGATTGTTTGCTTCTTTTGTTTCTGATTTTATGTTTCTTTTATCAACATAAACTATTTCTTCGGTGTTTTCAGCCTTACAAATAAGTGTTGTTAATTCAACTTCTGCTTTTTCTTTGTTGAAAATTACGCTGTTTAAATCAATAGATGTGCATAATTCTACATAGTTTCCTGTTTGAGAGTGAAAAGTGTAGAATGAATAAATGGCATTTAAGCCTTGTGCCGATAAGATATATGGCAAGGCAATTAGAAATAAAACGATTATTTTCTTCATATTAAATTGTTTTTTTATTGCAATTGCAAAGGTAATCAATATTTTTTAAACAAAAAAAAAGAACGCTCAATTATTGAACGTCCTTTTTTATTTAAAAGAAAACTTTATTCAACGATTATTTTTCGTTTTTTTCCATTTCTTCTTTTAAAGTAGCTAAAACTTCTAAGTCGCCAAGAGTTGTTTTTTCTAAACCTTCATTGATTTTCTTTACAGATGAAGCTTCATTTTTTTCATCTCTTTTTGGTTCTTCTGCTTGCCAAGTTCTAAGGTGTGAAACAACTATTTTTTTGTTTTCTTTTGAGAATTCAATTACTTTGAATTGTAATTTTTCATCTCCCTTAGCAATAGTTTTATCTTCTTTTTGTAAATGAGATTTAGGAGCGAATCCTTCAACACCATAAGGTAATGAAATTACTGCACCACCTTTTTCATTTACATTCATAACTGTTCCTTCGTGGATAGAGTTTAAAGTAAATATGCTTTCAAATACGTCCCAAGGATTTTCTTCTAATTGTTTGTGTCCTAAGCTTAATCTTCTGTTGTCAGCATCTACTTCTAAAACTACTACTTCTAATGTTTGTCCTACTTTAGCAAATTCTGCTGGGTGTTTGATTTTTTTGCTCCAAGAAAGGTCAGAGATGTGGATTAAGCCATCTACTCCTTCTTCTAATTCAACAAAAATTCCAAAGTTAGTAAAGTGTCTTACTGTTGCAGTGTGTTTGCTTCCTACAGGATATTTTTCAGAAATATTTGTCCATGGATCTGGTATAAGTTGTTTGATACCCAAAGACATTTTTCTTTCTTCTCTATCTAATGTTAAGATAACTGCTTCTACTTCATCACCTATCTTTAAGAAGTCGTGAGCTGTTCTTAGGTGTTGGCTCCAAGACATTTCTGTAACGTGGATTAAACCTTCTACACCAGGAACTATTTCAACAAATGCACCATAATCTGCTAAAACAACTACTTTTCCTTTTGTTCTATCACCAACTTTTAAGTCAGCATCTAAACCATCCCATGGGTGAGGAGTTAATTGTTTTAAACCTAATGCAATTCTCTTCTTTGTTTCATCGAAATCAAGGATAACAACTTTGATTTTTTCATCTAATTGTACGATTTCGTTAGGGTGATTGATTCTTCCCCAAGAAAGATCTGTGATGTGGATTAATCCATCAACACCACCAAGGTCAATGAATACACCGTATGAAGTTATATTCTTAACTATTCCTTCTAATACTTGTCCTTTTTCTAAACGAGCGATGATTTCTGCTTTTTGAGCTTCTATTTCATCTTCGATTAATGCTTTGTGAGAAACTACAACATTTTTGTATTCGTGGTTGATTTTCACAACTTTGAATTCCATTACTTTGTCAACGAATACATCATAGTCTCTAATTGGCTTAACATCTATTTGACTTCCTGGTAAGAATGCTTCTATACCAAATACATCAACGATAAGACCTCCTTTTGTTCTGCTCTTAACGTATCCGTTAATGATTTCTTGTGAGTCAAATGCTTCATTAACTCTGTCCCAAGATTTAAGTATTCTTGCGTTTTTATGAGAAAGGATAAGTTGTCCGCCTGCATCTTCTTTTTGTACAACGAAAACTTCTATTTTGTCGCCAACTTTTAAATCAGGATTGTAACGAAATTCTGACAAAGGAATAACTCCGTCAGATTTAAATCCGATGTTTACAATTACTTCTCTGTTGTCTTTTGCAACAATAATACCTTCTACAACTTGTTGATCGCCGATTTGATTGAAAGTTTTGTCGTAAGCTGCTGTCATTTCTTGGTGTTGTTCAGCAGAATAGCTAAATTCTTGTTCTCCTACTGTATTCCAATCAAAATCAGCCAATGGTTGAACGTTTTTTAAATCTCTCATTATAAAGATTTTCTTTTAATTTGCTCCTTACCGAGCGGTTAAACTTTAATTAATTAAAAATATGATTTCTGATTTTCACTTTTTGGGTAAGCAAAATGCTACTTTTCAAAAATCGCGTGCAAAATTACTACTTTTTTTCTTTATTTTGCTATCTTTGCTCAAAAATATTTTTATGATAGACAATAAATTAGATATTTTAAGTAAACAAAAAAACTACATAAACCATTGTAATAATATCCCAATTGCAGAAAGAATAGAGCTGTTAAAACGATTACGAAACTTGATTTCTAACAAAGAAAGTGAAATAAAACAAGCCCTTTTTGTAGATTTGCATAAAAGTCATTCTGAGGCTTATATGACAGAAATAGGAATGGTGCTTTCCGAAATTTCTTATTGTTTAAAACATCTTAAATCGTGGGCAAAAATACGTAGAAAACCTTCTTCTATTTTGCTTTTTCCATCAAAGGCCTTTATTTATCCACAAGCAAAGGGAAATATTCTTATAATTTCTCCTTGGAATTATCCTTTTCAACTAAGTTTACTACCCTTAGTAGGTGCAATAGCAGCAGGTAATACAGTAATTCTATCACCTTCTTCTCAATCTATTGAAACAAATAAATTATTGCAAGAGTTAATAAATTCGAACTTTGATAAAAAGCAAATTTATTGTACAGATGGAAATAAAGAATTAATAGCCCAAATCTTAAAACAAGGAGTGAATCATCTATTCTTTACCGGAAGTTACAAAACAGCACAATATTTACATAAACTTTGTAGTGAAAATTTAATACCATCTACATTTGAATTAGGAGGTAAATCACCTTTGATTGTAGATAAAGATTCTAATTTAGAAATATGTGCAAAAAGAGTATGTTTAGGTAAATTTATAAATTGCGGTCAAACATGTATAGCTCCCGATTATTTATTTGTACATAAAGAAGTGAAAGAAGAGTATCTTGAATTATTAAAAAAATATATAAAAGAGTTTTTTGGTGAAAATCCTTTGCAGAGTGAGAATTATGGAAGATTGATAAATCAAAGACAATTCGCGCGTTTGCAACAACTTTTATCGCAAGGAAAAATACTTTTTGGAGGAAAAAGTAATGAAACCGAAAAATACATTTCTCCAACATTGATAGAGCCAAATAATCTTACAACAAGTCTTATGCAGGAAGAGATTTTCGGACCAATATTACCTGTTTTAGAGTTTGAAGACATAGAAAATGTGATAACATTCATCAATCAACGACCACGTCCTTTGGCTTTATATTATTTTGGTAAGAAAAATACAAACATAATCAAAACAACAACAAGCGGAGGAGCGTGTATAAATGATGCAATTATGCACATTATACCACATAATTTGCAATTTGGAGGCATAGGACAAAGCGGAATGGGAGCATATCATGGTAAAAAAAGTTTTGATACATTTTCTCATTACAAATCGGTATTAAAAACAAACAAAAATTTTGAATTTAATATCAAATATCCACCATATAGCTTATTTAAACAAAGATTAGTGAAATTTTTTCTTAGATAAAATGGCAGTTTAATCAAGATAAAATAGTAGTTTAATCAAGATAAAATGATAGTTTAATCAAGATAAAAATTTCGTTTTCTATGTTTTTCTTTTCAATTCCTAAGGAAAAAATTGTATTTTTGCAGTTTATTATAAAATAAAACTATGATTACTAAGAAAGAATTTGATGTAGAATCTATAACTCGTGATCATATCAATTTAGAACGTATGATTGCAAGCAAGAATGAAAAACTTCTTCGTTGCATACCAAAATTTGTAATGAAATGGTTTAAGAAACTCTTGCATTTAGATAGAATTAACGAAGAAATATATAATCAACGTCATTTAGATGGGCCACAATTTGCAAAGCATGTAGTGGAAGATTACTTGAAGGTAAAGATTGAGATTGTAAATCCTGAGAATATACCTTACACTTCTCGCAGTTTACTTGTTGCAAATCACCCAATAGGAAGCATAGATGGCATGGCGTTGATAGATATTGTAGGAGAAAAACGCAGCGACATTCTTTTCCCGGTAAATGATATGCTTTGTGCCTTGCCAAACTTTCGAGATGTTTTTGTTCCTATAAATAAATATGGTAAAAACTCTTCAAACCACGATGTTTTGAATGATGCCTTTCGTTCAGATAGCTGTGTGATGTTTTTTCCTGCGGGAACAGAATCAAAAATCATTGATGGCAAGTTTCAAGACTTCCCTTGGAAAAAAACTTTCGTTAAAAAGGCGATAGAATTTCAAAGAGAAGTTGTGCCTGTGTACATAGAAGGAAAAAATTCTAAACGTTTTTATAGATTATCCGCTATAAGACGATTTTTTGGAATGAAATTTGATTTGGAAATGATACTTTTGCCAGATGAAATGTTTAGATATAGTGGAAAAACTATAAAGATTACATTTGGTAAACCAATAAAATGGGAAACATTTACAAAAGAACGCTCTCATAAAGAATGGGCAGCAGTTGTGAGAAATCACGTTTATGATTTGAAAGACAATCCACAAAAAGAGTTAATAATAGAATAAATAATTTGAAATTATGACAACTATAGATACATCTTACGTAATACCTCCTGTTGATAAGGAAATATTGAAAAAAGAGTTGGAAATAGCAACCTTTATGAAGAAAACCAACTATGGTTCAAAGGAAATCTACACTACAAATTCACATCGTACTCCAAATATAATGAGAGAGATAGGTAGATTAAGAGAATTGAGTTTTGGAGCAGAGGGAGGCGGAAGCGGAACAGAGTGTGATATTGATAAATACGACATTGCACCTGAGCCACACTGCTATGAACAACTTTTTGTGTGGGATCCACAAGAAGAAGAAATAGTTGGAGGATACCGTTATATAATAGGAAAGAATATTTTTAAAGAAAGCAATGATGAACTATTAAGTGCAACAGCAGATTTATTCTCATTTAGCGAACATTTCCTTAAAAACTATCTTGATAACACAATAGAATTAGGACGTTCCTTTGTAAGTGTGAATTATCAGCCTACAACAAATTTCAGAAAAGGTATGTACTCCTTAGATAATCTTTGGGACGGACTTGGAGGTTTAGTATTACTTCACCCGGAAGTGAAATATTTCTTTGGAAAGATTACAATGTATCCTTCAATGAATACAACAGCGAGAGATTACATACTATATTTCTATAAAAAACACTTTCCAGATAACGAAGGCTTAGTATTTCCAAAAGAAGCCATAGAAATTCAAACCGATTACAATGAATTGGTGCGTTTGTTTAATGGAAAAAATTACAAAGAAGACTATCAAATACTTGTAAAAAACGTTAGAGCATTAGGAGAAAGCATACCACCGTTGGTAAACGCTTATATGAATTTATCATCTACAATGAAAAGTTTTGGAACATCAATAAATCGTCATTTTAGTGATGTAGAAGAAACAGGAATATTGGTAACGATTGCCGATATTTATGACGAGAAGAAAGAAAGACACATGAAACTTTAATTAAGATGGTAAAAAGTGCAGAATTTGTAAAGAGTAGTTCCGATTATCGTCAATCTCCAAAAGCCGATAGAGCCGAATTTGCTTTTATAGGAAGAAGTAATGTTGGTAAAAGTTCACTAATTAACGCCTTAGTGAACAAAAAAGACTTGGCAAAAACGAGTTCGCAACCAGGAAAGACACAATTGATAAATCATTTCCTTATAGACTCGCAGTGGTATTTGGTAGATTTACCAGGATATGGCTATGCGAAAGTTTCAAAGTCGAGTCGCGAGGTTTGGGGTAAGATGATAAGAAATTATATTCTTAAAAGAGAAAATCTATTGAACGTTTACGTTTTGGTGGATTCTCGATTAACACCACAAAAGATAGATATTGAATTTATAAACTTTTTAGGCGAGAACGCAGTTCCCTTTACAATAGTTTTTACCAAAATAGATAAACAATCAGCAGGTAAAACAGAAGAAAATCTTGAAGTTTACAAACAAGAACTCTTGAAGTATTGGGAAGAATTGCCGAATATAATACTCACTTCCTCAGAAAAAAGAAAAGGTTTAGATGAGTTGTTAGATTCAATCAAAAGTATAATACCATATTATACATCTCAACAATAAAAAAATACGAATATGAAAAGACTAATGATAGCAACAGGAGGTGGAGACTGTCCTGGATTGAATGCAGTTATAAGAGCAATCGTAAAAAGAGCCTCTTTGGAGCCTGATTGGGAAGTAATAGGTTGCATAGAGTCTTTTAACGGAGTTTTACGTGAGCCAACCGAAATTGTAACCTTAGAAGAAGATAATGTAGCAGGCATATTAGTTCAAGGAGGTACGATATTAGGAACAACAAACAAAGGAGGCCCTTTTGCTTATCCTGTAAAAGATACACAAGGCAATTGGACGACGATAGATGTGAGCGATCAAATGATAAGAAAGCTTCAATTCTTGGGTGTAGATGCAGTTATCAATATTGGAGGTGATGGTTCGCAAAGAATATCTAAGGCTTTATATGAAAAAGGTCTTAATATAATAGGTGTTCCTAAGACAATAGACAATGATCTTTCGATGACAGATTTCACTTTCGGCTTTCAAACAGCAGTACAAATAGCAACAGAAAGTGTAGATAAGTTAGTTACGACAGCAGCCTCACATAATCGTATTTTTATTCTTGAAGTAATGGGACGAGATGCAGGTTGGATTGCACTAAATGCAGCAATAGCAGGAGGAGCCGATATTTGTATAATTCCAGAGATACCTTACGATATAGAAAAGATAAAAGCAAAAATAGCAACTCGCTATAAAAAGGGTAGAGGTTTTTGTATAATAGTTGTAGCCGAAGGAGCAAAAAATCAACAAGGCGAACAAATCGGAGAAAAGTCAAAAGAAATTGGAAATAGACACTTTAAATTAGGAGGAATAGGCGAAGTAATCAAGTCAGAGTTGCAAGAAGCGGGAGTAACTAATGATATAAGAGTTTCAGTCTTAGGACACTTGCAAAGAGGTGGTACTCCAATTGCCTATGACAGAGTGTTGGCATCGGAATTTGGTGTAAAAGCCTTTGAACTTGCCAAAGCAGGAGATTTTGGTAAGATGGTAGCCTACAAACACCCTGAGGTAATATCAGTAACCTTGGAAGAGGCTTTGAAAGAACCACATTTGGTAAGTCCCGATAGCTTTTTAGTAAAAACAGCAAAAGGATTAGGTATTGCTTTTGGAGACTAAATAAAAAGTAGTATCTTTGCAAACTTTAAAAATTAAGTAATAAAAAATAAAAACAGACGAAAAATTTATGACACAACAACAAAACAAAGTAAAAGCTTGGTTAAGCCAGCTTGTTGACCCAAATGAAAAAATCTTTTCAAAACAATGGTTCATTTCTTATGGTTACATAGTATTCGGAACCTTGTTATTTGTTATTGCAGACGTAACTTTTGCAATGCCTTATCACTTAGCACCAGGTGGGGTTTATGGATTGGCAAACGTATTGGCTACTTTAACAGAATCAACTATTACTTGGTTCTTGATAGCAATGGAAGTGCCTTTGTTAATCATAGGTAGTATAATTCTTGGACCTAAATTTGGAGTGAAGACTATTGTATCTGTTGCGTTAGGTTGGTTGTTTACAGCACTAATTGAAACATACTGGGGTTATACTCCTTTTATTCACGTAGGTGAACTTATAACAGATGCAAGCAAAGCAACAATTGACGCACTTGCAATTCAAGGAACAACAAATTTCTTTATGCCAGACTATTTGCTTAATACATTGTTAGCAGGTTTATTGTATGGTATAGGAATTGGAATGATATTTAAATCAGGAGCAACCTCAGGAGGAAGTGATATTATCTCAATGATAATAAACAAATATACAGGAATATCACTTGGAACAATGGTTATCATTGTAGATGGTATAATTGCATTATCTACATTATTAATCTCACCAGATTTACGCTTACCTGCATACTCTATTCTTCTTATTATAATCGAAGGAAAGATTATAGATATGGTTGTAGATGGTATAAAAACTTACAAAACATTATTTATCGTTACAGATAAGTATGATGAGGTAAGAAAAGCTATTATAACAGATTTGAATAGAGGTGGTACATGTATCAATGCTATTGGAATGTATCAAGGAAAAGAAAGAAAAGTAATCTATACAACAGTTACACGTGCAGAATTTGTGAAATTAAAATCTGGAATTCGTGCAATAGATGAAAATGCTTTCATTTCAGTAATGGATAGTAGTGAAGCATTAGGAAAAGGATTTAAGGAACTTCCTTTGAAATAAGAAACAAAACTTTAAAAATAAAACGGCGTTTTACTTCTAAAACGCCGTTTTATTTTTTAGTTTAATTATTTCTTTTAGTCGTCGTATCTTAAAAAGTTTCCGTTTTTATCGAATACTAAATCAAGACCATTTCTTAGTTCTACTTCATAATCTCTTCTGTCTTTATTTATTTTGATTATAAATGTAGTTGGGTGTTTTGCTGTTACATAATTTGCAATTGTAGTTGGAATTGCGTTTGTTGGAACACCAGGTTCTGCTTTAACTTCTATTTCTGTCCATTCTCCTTTTGAATTGAAGTCAACATTTGATGTGTCTTCAAAAACTACTTCGTAATCTTTATCAAATAGATCCTTGTCGTGGAATATTATTGAAATGGTTTTATCAGAGAAATGTGTTTTTATAAAGTTTTGAGCTTTACTTGGAAGTTGTCCAAACTCTACTGCAACTCTTTCTTGGCTTTCACATGAGATAAATCCTAATGCCATTATGGCTAACAATGCTAATCTTTTCATTTCTTTAAGTTTTTTAAGTTTATAATTTTTGTTTATTTTCTTTTTACATTTGCAAAGATAGACTTCAATTCTGAAAACATTCTGAAATAATTACTTTTTTGTAATAAAAAATGTGTGTTTTTTGTTAATAAACTGATATTCAATGGTTAAATTGCTCTTTTTACAAATACTTTTTATTAATACTAAACCTAATCCTGATGAATTTTGTTCATTTGACTCCTTATAAAAGTAATTAAAAATCATTTTTTCGTTTAAGGCATTAGGTTTTCCGCTATTGCTTATTGTAATTGAATACTTGTTTATCTTAATTTGTACTTCTCCTTGTTTTATATTGTGTATAAACGCATTTTTTAAAAGATTGTTTATCATCATTTCACAAAGAATATTGTCAATCTCTATTTCTAAGACATCATTTTCGTGAATTTTTATATCTATTTCTTTTTGTGAAAATGTTTCTCTAAATAATTCTATTTTTTCTTTTATGATTTCGTTTATATTTGTTAGTTCTATATTATTAAATTGGTCGTTTTCTATTTTTGATAATAACAAAAGGGATTTATTCATTTTGGTCATCTTTCTAAGAGTGGATAAGGTTGTAAAAATTTTAGTCATCTGCTTTTCATTTAAACTTTCATCTTCAAGAAGTGCTTCTAATTGATTAATGCTTACAGCAAGTGGCGTTTGAATTTCATGAGATGCGTGTCCTAAGAATAGTTTTTGTTGTTTATATGTTTCTTCTGCTCTTTGTGTACTTGATTTTGTTGCTTCAAATAATTCTTGAAATTCTTTTATGTTGCTTTTACATTCTGGAAATTCTTGTTTTTCTTTTCCTAAATTATAATTTCTATGCCAATCTAAAAGAGTGTATAATGGTTTATGTGTCTTTCTGTAAACGCCTAAATAAATTGTAACAACAGATGCTATAAGGACTAAAATAATTAGTATAATTAGAAATAAGATTCTTTCCCTCAATTCATATTTTTCTAAGGTAGGTGTGTAAACTGTTAGCTTGTAGAAATTATCTCCTATGTCATAAAACGCCATTACTAATCTTTTTGCAGGTTCTGTTTCATTTCTGTCGTTTATGAAAATATTTGTGTCTGCAAAAGACATGTTTTCCATCTGTGAGGCTTCTTGCTTTGTTATTTGTTCAATAAAAAAGGAATTGTTACTTCCGTCATAAAGAACGGAATCTAATTTGCCTTCATTTTTTTTCTGGATTAATTTAAAGGCGTAGAGCTCTAATGAATCTTCTGTCTCATCATCTATTTCGTGTATAATGGCAATGTAAAATATTATTGACCATAAGCAGATTACAATGCTAATTATAATTCCTACACTTAAAATTACCTTATAGAGAGCTTTCATTTTCTTTTTCAACTAATTTATAACCTACTCCATAAATGGATTTTAATTCCAAGGAGGCTTCTGATTCTTTTAATTTTTTGCGAAGATTTTTCATTTGAGTATATAGAAAATCGTAATTACCCATACTCTCGAAATCTTCTCCCCAAACAAATTCAGCTAAGGTGTCTTTATCTATTAGTCTATTTATTCTATTGCAAAAAAAATCTAAGATTTCAAATTCTTTCTTCTTTAAAGAAATCTCTTTGTTATTTATCAATACTTTTTTTTCGGCATTTATTATGCAAATATTGCCAAAAACACCCGATTTGTTAGATGGGTTTTTTCGTCTTGCAATAGTTTTTATTCTTGCAACAAGCTCTGCAATATGATAAGGTTTTGCTAAATAATCGTCCGCTCCTAAATCTAATCCCATTACTTTGTCATCAATAGAATCTTTTGCTGATAATACTATTACATTATCAGTTCTTTCTAAATTTTTTAAAGTTTTTAAAAGCGATAAACCATTGCCATCAGGAAGCATTATATCTAATAAAATGCAATCATAGGAAGTTGAGATAATTCTGTCTAAGGCTTGTTGTAGCGTTATAGCAGCATCTACTTTATATCCTTCTTTTTCTAATTCTGATTTAGTTAACAGAAGTAGATTTTCTTCGTCTTCAACAATTAATATCTTCATATTACAAAAAAAATCTCAATACTCTAACAATGTATTGAGACTAACCTATATTTGTTTGATAAATAGTTTTTAATTATTTAGAAGGGAGTACTTCAACTAATTCAATGCGGAATTTAAGTAAACTACCTCCTGGAACTATATCAGAATTTTGATTTCCGTAAGCTAAGTCAGGGTGAATCCAAAACTCGTAAATACTTCCGGCGTTCATTAAACAAAAGCCTTCAACCACGCCAGGAATTAATCCTGTTAAAACAGAAATTGTAGGATCTCCCTCTCTTGTGAAAGTGTTTTCTATTGGCTCTGAAAAAGTGCCGTCTGTATTTAATGCAGACAATGAATAGTTGAAACGAACTCTGTCATCAAAGTTTTGAGGTGTGATTCCTTTTCCCTTTTTCTCTACTCTGTATTGTAAACCACTTTGAGTAGTTACAACGTCTTTTTCATTCTTGTTTTTTGCTAAGAATTCTTCTGCTGCCTTTCTATAAGGTTCTGCATTTTTGTTTTGATTAGCAATTTGTTTTTGCATTATTTGCTCTTGGAAACTTTGCATTGTCTTTTCAATTTGTTCTTTTGACAATACACAGGTTGTGTCGCCACTCATTACTTGCGTGAAAACATCTGCAAATATTTTCGTGTTTAATTCAACTCCTTGTGATTTAATTCCCATAGCTTGAGAATAAGCAATTACATACGTAGCAGAATCTGTTAAACTCTTTAAACTTCCTGCCTCTACTACTTTTCCTTTTTGAGAGCAGGCAACAAATGTCATAGAACTTAAAACAATAACACTTGCTAAACGAAATATTTTTCTCATTTTTCTAAAATTAATCTAAAAACGTTGCAAAAATACAGATATTTTGTTGATAAATTATCAAAAAAACAAAGAAAAAATAGGTTGCTATTAGTGAATTGTTTATTTTTGCACGGAAATTACAAATTAACTCATTTAGATTGTTTGTTTTTGTGCAATCTAAGTTAAAAAGATTATAAAGATGAAGAATAAGTATAACGATTTGATTGAGCAAACCTTTGAGTTTCCACAAGAAGAGTTTAAAACAGAAGATAATGAATTACTCTTTCATGATATACCTTTGATGGATATAATTAAACAATATGGAACGCCTTTGAAAATTACGTTTCTACCAAAAATTACGTCTCAAATTCAAAGAGCCAAAAGGCTTTTTAATGTTGCAATTGCAAAAACTGATTATCAAGGAACTTATAATTATTGCTATTGTACAAAGAGTTCTCACTTTTCTTTTGTGTTAGATGAAGTTATTAAAAATGATGTTCATCTTGAAACTTCATCTGCATTTGATATAAATATAATTAATGAATTATATGAACAAGGAAAAGTTGGTAAAGAACAATATATATTATGTAATGGCTTTAAGCGTCCTCAATACATTGAGAATATAGCTGAATTAATAAGAAGTGGATTTACCAATGTAATACCTATAATAGATAATATTGAGGAATTAGACGCTATGAACACAATTGTAGATTGTCCTTGTAACGTTGGAATCCGTATTGCTTCGGAAGAAGAGCCTATGTTTGACTTTTATACATCTCGACTTGGCATTCGTTATAATTGTATAGTAGATTTCTACAAAGAAAAGATAGCAAACAATCCTAAGTATAAACTTAAAATGTTGCATTTCTTTATTAACACAGGTATAAAGGACTCTGCTTACTATTGGAATGAACTTCAAAAATGCGTAAACGTATATTGTGAATTAAAAAAAGTATGTCCAGATTTAGATTCCTTAGACATTGGAGGTGGATTTCCTATTAAAAATTCCTTAGGTTTTGAATACGACTACGAATACATGGCAGAAGAAATACTTGCTCAAATAAAAGACATCTGTAACAAAAACGGAGTACAAGAACCTAATATATTCACAGAATTTGGCTCCTTTACAGTTGGAGAAGCTGGTTGTATATTATATAGTATCATAGATCAAAAACGTCAAAACGATAAAGAATTGTGGTATATGATAGATTCTTCTTTCATAACTACACTTCCTGATACATGGGGTATAGGACAAAGATTCATTCTTCTACCGATAAACAAATGGGATAATGAATATCAAAGAGTATTTCTTGGAGGATTGACTTGCGATTCACAAGATTACTATTCAGCAGAGGTGCATTCCAATGCAGTATTCTTACCAAAATACTCTAATGACGAAGAAGAACCTTTATATATTGGCTTTTTCCACACAGGAGCATATCAAGAATCTCTTGCAGGCTATGGAGGAATACAACATTGCTTAATACCACAACCAAAACACATTATTTTAGATAAAGATGAGAATGGCGAATGGTACACAAAACTTTTTGCAAAAGAACAAAGCCACAAATCAATGCTAAAAATATTAGGATATTAAAAAACTTTCGTACTTTTGCACTTTATTATTAGCAAGAATTTAAAAAATTATTAACAAATAAATAATCAAAATGGTTGATACAACAAAATATTCAGGCAAGACACGCCAAGAAACAGACCTTATTGGAACAAGAGAAATACCAGTAGAAGCATTATATGGCGTGCAATCAGTAAGAGGTTTTGAAAACTTTAAAATCTCAGGTAAGCTAATGAACGATTATCCTAACTTTATCAAAGGAATGGCTTTGACAAAAAAAGGAGCAGCAATAGCAAACCACAAACAAGGTAAATTAACAGACGAACAATTCAAAGCAATATCACAAGCATGCGATGAATTATACGAAGGAAAACACCACGAATTTTTCCTATCAGATATGATTCAAGGAGGAGCTGGTACAACTGTTAATATGAACGCTAACGAAGTACTTGCAAATCGTGCATTGGAAATAATGGGAAAAGAACACGGACAATACGAATTCTGTTCTCCAAACGACCACTTAAACGCTTCTCAATCTACAAATGACGCTTATCCAACAGCATTCCACTTTGGATTATACTTAGAAAACAAAAAACTTGTAGAAGCAATGACTCAAATAGTTGCTTCATTAGATAAAAAAGCAGAAGAGTTCTCTCAAATCATAAAAATGGGAAGAACACAATTGCAAGACGGAGTTCCTATGACACTTGGACAAACTTTCAAAGGATTTGCTAACCTATTAAGAAGAGAAATCGCTAACCTAAACAATGCAGCAGAAGAATTACTTTGCATAAACATGGGAGCAACAGCAATAGGTACAGGAATCTGTTCAGAACCTGGTTATAGCAAACTTTGTACAGAAGCATTAAGAGAAATAACAGGCTGGAACGTAACATTAGCAGAAGACTTAGTAGAAGTAACATCTGATACATCAGTTTTAGTTGGCTACTCATCAGAATTAAAACGTATTTCATTAAAAGCAATCAAGATTTGCAACGACTTACGTTTGATGGGTTCAGGACCAAGATGCGGAATCCACGAATTATTCTTACCAGAAATGCAACCAGGTTCATCAATCATGCCAGGAAAAGTAAATCCTGTAATACCAGAAGTAATGAACCAACTTTGCTACAAAGTAATAGGTAACGATACAGCAGTAATGCTTGCAGCAGAAAACGCACAATTAGAATTGAACGTTATGGAACCTGTATTAGTATATTGTTTATTCGAATCAATCAACCTATTAACAAACGGATTTGATACATTGAGAACATTATGTATTGATGGAATAAAAGCAGATGCAGAAAATTGCGAACGTCAAGTTAAAGGTTCAATAGGAATTGTAACTGCATTAAACCCAATCATCGGATACAAAAACTCAACAAAGATAGCAAAAGAAGCAATGGCAACAGGAAAAGGAGTTTATGATTTAGTATTAGAACACGATATTCTTTCAAAAGAAGACTTAGATACAATACTAAAACCAGAAAACATGATTGCTCCTGTTAAATTGGACATCAAACCAAGAAAATAAACAGTAAATATATGCAAGAAAAAGGTGGTTGAATTATTCAATCACCTTTTTTATTTTTTTTCTTTGATTTTTGAAATTTTTTCTTTGTTTTTTTATTTTTTTTCTTTGATTTTTTGAAATTTTTCTTTGATTTTTTTTCTTTAAATTATGATAAGATAATTAATACTTTTTGAACATATTTTTTCGTTTTATTGTCGTATATTTGCAAAAGTAAATTATTAAAAATAAAAATACAATGGAAAATCCAAAAGATTATGGGTTTAATTCCCAATTGATTCATTACAGCGGACATCATGACGCTTATGGTTCGGCAACTGTGCCAATTTATCAAACTTCTACATTTTCTTTTGAATCAGCTCAAGACGGAGCAGATTGTTTTGCGGGAGTAAAACCGGGATATATGTACACAAGAATAGGAAATCCAACAGTTAAAGCCTTGGAACGTCAAGTTGCTTTATTGGAACATGCCTGTGATTCTGTGGCTGTTGCATCTGGTATGGCAGCAGTTAGTACAGTTTATTTAGCTCTTTTAAATGCAGGAGATCATGTTGTATCTTCATCTGCGGTTTATGGAGCGTCAAGAGTTTTAATGGAACAACACATGTCGCGTTTTGGAGTTGAATCTACATACGTAAATACTGCTGATATTGAAGCAGTAAAAGCAGCAATGCGTCCAAATACAAAGATGCTTTATGTAGAAACTCCTGCAAATCCAACAATGGAAATAAGTGATATTGCAGCTTGTGCAGAAATTGCTCATAAGAATGGAGCTTTACTTGTTGTAGATAATACATTTTGTTCGCCATATCTTTCTAATCCAATTGATTTAGGAGCAGATGTCGTTTTACATTCTATCACTAAATTTATAAACGGACATGCCGATATTGTAGGAGGTATTGTTGCAGCAAAAGAACCTGAGGTTTATGCTAAATTAAGAAATGCTATGGTAAACTTTGGTGGCAATATGGACCCACATCAAGCATATTTAGTAATAAGAGGATTAAAAACCTTAGGTATTAGAGTTGATAGAGCACAAGAAAATGCACAAAAAGTTGCAGAATATCTTTCTACATGTGAACAAGTAGAATGGGTTAAGTATCCTGGATTGAGCAATCACCCACAATATGACCTTGCTAAAAAGCAAATGAAAGGTCCAGGTACGATGATTAGTTTTTCTTTAAAAGGAGGATTAGAAGCAGGTCGTACTTTAATGGATAATGTAAAGATGGCGATTTTGGCAGTGAGCCTTGGAGGAGTTGAAACCTTAATTCAACACCCTGCTTCAATGACACACTCAAAGGTTCCAAAAGAATCAAGAGAACAAGCAGGAATTACTGACGGTTTAGTTAGATTTTCAGTTGGTATAGAAAACGTTGAAGATATTATTAACGACTTAAAACAAGCTATGGCTAAAATCAAATAATTTGATTTTATGCAAAAAAGGCTATGCTTTTTATTGATGTTTTTTCTCTTGCTCTGTAATTTTGTTTCAGGGCAAGAGAATAGACGTCAAACCGTTGGAGTTGTTCTTGGCGGAGGAGGAGCAAGAGGATTAGCACATTTAGGTGTGTTAAGAGCTCTTGAAGAAGCGAACATACCTATTGATTATATATGTGGAACTTCAATGGGTGCTATAGTTGGAGGCTTGTATGCTTCTGGTTATAGCTTAGATGAAATATCAAAACTTTTCTATTCTGATGAATTTCAATATTGGGTGAGTGGGAAAGTTGAAGAAGAATACACTTATTATTACAAGAAGAAAAAACCGAGTGCAAAAATATTTGGTTTTTCATTAGATGTGGAAGATGATTTCAAACTTCAAATTCCAACAAGTGTAGTAGATCCTGTGCAAATGGATTATGCTTTTATGGAAATCTTTTCAGGTGCTACAAAAGTCTCGGAAGGTAATTTTGATAGTTTGATGATTCCGTTTTTTTGCGTTACAGCCGATATAGAATCCTCAAAGGCAAGCATTAGACGCGAGGGAGATTTAGGACAAGCAATAAGGGCATCGATGAGTTTCCCATTTATGTTTGAGCCAATCAAGATTGATGGCAAAATTATGTTTGATGGAGGAATGTATAATAACTTTCCTGCCAATGAGATGTTAGAAAATTTCAATCCTGACATAGTTATTGGAGTAAAAGTCGCAGGAAATTTTGCACCTCCAAAGGAAGGAAATATGCGTTCTTATTTAGAAAATATGCTGACGCAAGATTCCGATTATAAAATAGATTGTCAAAGTGCTGTTTTAATAGAACCAAATCTTACAGGCATAAGTATAATGGCTTTTGATAAGATGAAAGAATGCGAAAGGCTTGGTTATGAAGCAGGAGAAGCAAAAATAAAAGAAATAAGAAAGTTTTTGCTTGACAGTATTGATAAAGATGAATTAACAAATAAGCGAAAAGCATTTAACGACAAGAAACCAAATTTGGAAATCAAGGCAATTAGTGTTCAAGGGGTAGAAAAAAATAAAAAGAACTATGTGTCTTATTCTATTTTACAAGGACTTGATCAAAGTTTCTTAACAACAAGAAACTTGAAAAGAAATTATATCGCCCTATATGCCGATAGAAATATAAAAGATATACAACCTAAACTGTATTATAATAATTTTTTTAAAGCCTATGTGTTAAATCTTAATGTTAAGACTACTAATTATCTTAATTTTGACTTAGGGGGACATCTTTCTACTTCACCTACAAGCTTTATTTACGCAGGAGTGAATTATAATTTTTTGAATCGTCATGCTTATTATTTACAATTTAATACATATCTTGGTAGATATTATAATTCTTACTCTTTTATGGGAAGAATAGACTTTGCAGAAAAAAATCCATTTTATGTAGAAGTGGAGGCGACTCAAAATCATTGGAATTATTATAGATTAAAAAAGGGAATCATGGTCTATTCTCCTATTAATTATATTGAACAATCGGAGCAAAATGCACAAATATCTTTTGGAATGCCAATGGATACAAAAGATATTTTGTTCCTAAAATTTGGATTAGGTAAAGTTGAAGACAAATATTTTAATAAAGAATATATAACTTCATTAGATACAAACGATAGAACAAGGTTTCAAAATTTAGCTTTAAGTCTTACTCATGAACATAATAGTTTAGATGTTTGGCAATACCCTACTAAGGGATATTATCAAAGAATAAGTATTCAATATGTTAATGGTAAAGAACGGTTTTATTCAGGAAATACTTCCGAACATAGAGATGATTTTCAAAGACATAATTGGGTGCAAATGAGTGCAAGAAGTAGAATGCACATTCCTTTTAACTCTTATTATACTTTGGGTTTAAGAGGAGATGTGTTTTATTCTTTTCAAGATTTGTTTTTAACTTATAAATCCAGTCTTTTGAATGCAGGAAGTTATACTCCGACAATAGAAACTCTAACTAATTATATGCCTGAATATAGAGCGAATCAATATGCGGCAATGGGGGTGGAAAATATATTTTTTATAGATAATATGTTTGGATTGAATCTTTCTGCGAGAGTGGGGACGTATTTGTTTTTACCATTTAGACAAATAGAAACACGAGGTAATGATAATCCGTTTTATGGTGAGCCTTTTAAAAAATTATATTTTATAGCAAATACATCTTTTGTTGCAAGAACGCCGATAGGTCCGTTCAATCTTACTTTTTCTTATCATCAAAGAGATGGGAAACAAAATCCTTGGTCAGTGTCTTTCGGATTTGGTTTTGTAATATTTAATAATAGAAATATAGATAGGTAAAATGATAAATATAAGTCAAGTAAATAAGTATTATGGTAGCTTACACGTGTTGAAAGATGTGGAGCTTACTATTTCTTCGCAAGAAATAGTAACCTTGCTTGGTGCTTCGGGAGCTGGTAAAACTACTCTTTTGAATATTATTGGTACATTAGATAAGGCAGATAGTGGAAGAGTGGAAATAAATGGAAAAAATATAATAGATTTCAATGAAAAACAATTGTCTGCTTTTCGTAATAAGGAGATTGGATTTGTTTATCAATTCCATTATTTATTGAATGAGTTTACTGCCTTAGAGAATATTATAATGCCTGCTTTGATTGCAAAAGAAAAACGCTCTATTGCGATAGAAAAAGCAAAGGAATTGTTAAATATTTTAAATATTTACGATAGGGCAGAACATAAACCCTCGGAATTATCAGGCGGAGAACAACAAAGGGTTGCTATTGCAAGAGCGTTGATTAATCGTCCTTCAATTATTTTAGCTGATGAACCATCGGGAAATCTTGATACAAATAACGCAAAGCAACTTCACGAATTGTTTTTTCAATTAAGAGAAACGTATAAACAAACATTTTTAATAGTAACGCATAATAATGAACTTGCAGAGATGTCAGATAGAAGACTAATTATGCAAGATGGTAAAATAATATAAAGAGATATGGAAAAAAATCAAATGGTATATGGTTTGCGTCCTGTGATGGAGGCAATAAAAGCAGGAAAACAAATTGACAAAATTTATTTTCAAAGTAATTTGCAAGGAAAATTGTTCGCCGAACTTAAAGCCCTTATCAAACAAAGTGGAAAAAATATTCAACAACAATATGTTCCGCTTGAAAAGCTTGATTATCTTTCAAGAAAACAAAATCACCAAGGGGTAGTTGCTCAACTTTCAAATATAGAGTATTGGGAGTTGGAAGAATTGTTTGAACACATAGATGCAACAGGAGAAAAGGCTTTTTTGATATACTTAGATAATGTAACAGATGTTAGAAATCTTGGAGCTATTGCAAGAAGTGCTGAATGTGCAGGAGCAAATGGATTGATAATTCCTCAACAAGGCTCAGCACCTATTAATCAAGATGCAATAAAAACCTCAGCTGGTGCACTTTTACGCTTACCTGTTTGCAGAATAAATAATCTTAAAACATTTGTTAATACAATAAAAGCACATGATATAAAGATTTACTCAGCAAGTGAAAAGGCTAATGCATTATATACTCAAATCAATGCAAGAGAGCCTTTAATGCTTGTAATGGGTAGCGAAGAAAGTGGAGTGAGTCCTACAATGTTGAAAATGTCTGATGAATTGGTGAAAATACCTATGAAAGGCGAAATAGAAAGTCTTAATGTTTCAGCAGCAGCTTCAATATTGCTTTTTGAAGTTGTAAGACAAAGATTAGGAATTTAACCTTTGCAGTAAACGCCTAATTTATATAGATTGAAAATAAAAAGACTTGGATTTTTTTTAGCAAGAAGGCTTAACATAAGTCTTCTTGTTGTTTTATAGAAAAGTATGTATAATCCTACGAGGTGATACTTCTCTAATTTATTGTACGCATTTACGATTTTAATTCTTTGAATTATTTTTTTATTTCTTTGATTTTTTGAAATATTTCTTAGAGTTTTTATAGCATTTTCATTAGAAGAAATAAAGTCTTTGAATGTTTTTAATCCTAAGTGTTCAACGGGGTTGTCAATGTTTTGAAAAGAAAAGTTAAACTCTTCTAAATCAAGTTTAAATAAGGTGTCTTCGTGTCCGTAACCTTTGATGTCTTGACGAAATCTAACAGAAGAAAAAACTTTCTTGCGAATACAAAAGTTGTTTGTTGTAAACATATCTTCGCCTTGTAAGGCTCTATTTGCTTCAACCTTTGTTCCATATTTCCAATGCAATTCATATCCTTTTGGACATTTGTCTTTACTGCAATAAACAGTACCTCCACGCACTACGTCCTTTGTTTCGATTGCTTGTAAATAGCATTTTAGAAAATCTTTTCTAACTATACCGCTATCTCCGTCTAAGAATATTAAAATATCTCCTTTTGCTGTGTCTGCTAAAAGGTTTCTTATGCGAGAGCGTCCAAGATTTTCACTTAATTCTCTGTATTTTATGTTAGGAAGTTGAGCAATTGCTTTGTTTTCTTCACACTTTATTGGAGAACAATCATCAAAAACCAATATTTCCCACGGACAACTTAATTCCTTCGCTTGAAATACTAAGTCGTTTACTAAGTTTACACAATTTTCTTGATAGATAGGAATAAGGATTGAAAGCATTACTTCTCTAATTGTTTTATTGTTTTAAAAATTTGAATTTCTTCGTTTTCCCAACATAACTCTTCTGCCGCTTTTTTGCAATTTTCTGCAATTAAGTCAAGCTTTCGCTCATCGTTTAAAAGATTTGTGATTTGTTTTGCTAACTCTTGTGGATTGTAAGAAGAAAGAAATTCTCCTGTTTTGTATTTTTCTACTATTAGTTTGATTTCTTGCAGGGGTGAAACTAAGACAGGGACTGAGCAAGCAATGTATTCAAATATTTTATTTGGTAAACTGATTGCGTAATTACCGTTTGTAGCCTTGTCAATAGATATTGCTAATTTTGCACTCTTTGTTTTGTTCATCATTTCTTCAAAAGGCAATCGTCCAAGGAAGTGTATTTTGTCTTCAAGTTGTAGTGTTTTTACTTTTTTTTCTAAATCGGATTTTATATCACCTACTCCCATGATGAGAAGTTTTGCATCAATCCACTGCATTGCTTCGCATAATTCTTCTAATCCTCTTTCTATGTTTACTGCTCCTTGCCATACAATTATATTCTCTTTTTTTGAAGAGGGTATTGTTTCTTGTTTGAAAAATATTCTTGGAGGAATATTCCTAACTACAAGGCTTTCTTTGTTGTATTCTTCTTTGAAGTAATTTTTTATTGGATTGCAAACCGTAAAAATAGCATCGCAACCTTTTATGCAGTGCTTTTCTATGGCTTTCCATACTTTTTTTGCGAATGGATTGTCTTTTAATTCAGGAACTTGCGTAAAATGTTCGTGAGAGTCGAAGATTAAGGGCTTTTTTTTAAGTTTTGCAACTAAGTAGTTTGGTAGCAGTGTGTCTAAATCGTTTGCCCAAAGAAAATCTTGCTTTGAAAAAAGTAAATAAAAGAATAGTTTAAGGTTTAATTCTGCGTAGTAAATGGCATTTTTCTTGAAAATAATTGATAGTCTTTTGCATTTGTAGGTGCGAGAGGGCAGAAGGGGTGAAGATTTAAAAGCCCTGCCGATTAGTTTTACGTTTAAACCATAATCGACAAGGCTTTTGCAGGTTTTATTTACCCTATTATCACAAATTAAATCATTACTTACGCTTACGCATATTCGTTTCATAAATCAGAGTTTATGAAACAATTTTTCCATCTTCACAAGCGATTACTTTTGCACGGAATTTGTCAAGCACAATGTAATCATGAGTTGCCATAAGTACTGTAGTGCCATGTTTTTTGTTTATTTCCATTAGCAATTTCACTATTTCCTCGCTTGTAATCGGGTCAAGATTTCCTGTAGGCTCATCTGCCAAAATTAATTCTGGTTGATTGACAATCGCTCTTGCAATAGAAACTCTTTGCATTTCTCCTTCGCTTAAATCACATGCTTGTTCGTTTGCTTTCATTAATAGACCTACATCATCTAAGGCTTGAAGAATGCGTTCGTTCATTGCTTTTTTGTCTTTCCAACCTGTTGCTTTTAATACAAATGCAAGATTGTCATAAACAGATCTATCTTTTAATAATTGAAAGTCTTGAAATATTATTCCTAATTTACGTCTTAATAAAGGAATTTTTGATTTTTTTAATCCGTTTAGGGTGAATCCACAAACGTATGCAGAGCCTACGTCAATGCGAATGTCAGCGTAAATTGATTTTAAAAGAGAACTTTTTCCTGAGCCTGTCTTTCCAATAAGATATACAAATTCTCCTTTCTTTATGTCAAGGTTTACGTTAGAGAGTATATTTTTTTCAAAATCAATATCTACACTGCTGTATCTTATTACTGATTCGTTGTTTTCCATAGTTTTAATTTTGTTTTAGTTTTAATTTTAATACTCTTTTCTGCACTATGAAACGAAGTATTATTATGTACAAGAAGAGCATTGCTATGATGTAAAGAATGTAATATAAATCGCTTATTAAAAATGCTACAATTGAAGAAATTGTGGCTATTATTATTTGTATGGTAAAGGTTGTAAGTGTGGTCTTTTGATGAGAATAGCCTGTGCGTAATAAGGAGTGATGTATGTGAGTTTTGTCTGCTGAAAAAGGTGATTTTCCTTTTTTTACTCTTGAAGCAAACACTCTAAATGTATCAGCTAATGGTAGGAAAAAGAACATAGGGAAAACTAAAATTTTTGCTTTTGTTTGAAAATCGCATATTTGTATTGGATTTTCTCCATTATAATTCATTGACATTATTATTGAAAAGGCAATTAATGTTCCTATAAACAAGCTTCCTGTGTCTCCCATGAATATTTTTGCTGGTTGCCAATTGAATATTAAAAATCCAATTATGCTTCCGATTATTGCTATGTAGACTGTAAGCCAAAAAGTAGAGCTTGCAAAAAATGTATCATTGTTTAATGTTCCATCTTCTTGTAGTATGTTGGCTATAAATATTACAAGGAAAATGAATACCGCAAGTCCTTGTGTGCCTGCTTGACCATCTATTCCATCTATTAGGTTATAGGCATTGCAAACAACTATCATGAATGCTATTGTTAAAACATAGGATAACCAAATCGGTAATTCTTCTACGCCAAATAAGCCATAAAAACTATATAGTCTTATATCTAGGCAACAAAATAAAAATCCTATTGTGATTTCACAAAGAAGTTTTACTTTTGGTGATAGGGAATTCATATCATCTCTAATGCCTAATATTACAACAAGAAATAAAAGAACAATAAATGATATGAATTGCAACATATTTATTTCTGTCATCAATTGTAAAACACAGGAAAATAATGCAACTACAAAGGCAATAAAAATTACAACTCCACCCATGTGGGCTGTATAGCCTTTATGTATCTTTCTTCCGCCAGAAGAGTCTAAAATTTTATACTTTTCCATTAATCTGATAAAGATTGGCATTAAAAGGTATACCAAAATAAAGGCTGCAACAAAACAAGTAATCCAAATCATAACTTATTAAATTTAAATTATTCGGCAAAGTTAGTATTTTTCTTTTAAAAAAAATATTTTTTCTTAGAATTATTGCTTTTTATCTTAGAATTAATTTTTTTTTTGTAATTTTGAAAATTGATTAGTACAATGGGTATAATTTTATGAATTAAAACAATTTTTAAGAATGCAAACTATAATAATATTAGATCATGGTTCTCAATATACACAGCTTATAGCAAGAAAGGTAAGAGAATTGAATGTTTATTGTGAGATACATCCGTTTAATAATCCTCCTAAATTTAGTGATGATGTTAAAGGTGTAATTCTTAGTGGAAGCCCTTGCAGTGTAAGAGATGAAGATGCTCCAAAACCTGATTTGTGGTTTAAAGGCGAAATGCCTGTTTTAGGTGTTTGTTATGGCGCTCAATATATGGTGCAAGCTTTTGGCGGAAATGTTGTTGCAAGTAAAATTAGAGAATATGGTAGAGCACACCTTAATTATATAGATAAAGAATCAGCATTGTTAAAGGGTGTAGAAGAAAATTCTCAAGTATGGATGTCTCATGGTGATACGATTGAGTCAATGCCAGAAAATTATAAAGTAATCTGTTCAACAGAAAGTGTAAAGAATGCTGGATATAAAATAGAAGGCGAAGAAACTTATGCAATTCAATTTCACCCAGAAGTTTATCATTCAATAGATGGTTTAACTATTCTTAAAAACTTTGTTGTTGATGTTTGTGGTTGTGAGCAAAGTTGGACAGAGGATTCTTTTATAGACACAACAATTCAAGCATTGAAAGAAAAATTGCAAGACGATAAAGTCGTTTTGGGATTAAGTGGAGGAGTAGATTCTTCTGTTGCAGCTCTTTTATTACATAAGGCAATAGGCAAAAATCTTAATTGTATATTTGTGGATAATGGTCTTTTGCGTAAAAATGAGTTTGAAGATGTTTTGGCTTCTTATAAAGGAATGGGTTTAAACGTTGTTGGAGTTGATGCGAAAAAAGAATTCTATTCTGCTCTTGAAGGTTTAACCGATCCTGAAAAGAAAAGAAAAGCAATAGGTAAAACCTTTATAGATGTTTTTGATGCAGAGGCTGCAAAAATTAAAGATGTGAAATGGTTAGCTCAAGGTACAATATATCCTGATGTTATTGAGAGTTGTAGTGTAAAGGGGCCAAGTGTTACAATTAAGTCTCATCATAATGTTGGAGGACTTCCAGATTATATGAAATTGAAAATAGTTGAACCGTTAAGATCTTTATTTAAAGATGAAGTAAGAAGAGTTGGTAAGGCTTTGGGATTAAAAGAAGAACTTTTAGGACGCCATCCTTTTCCTGGACCTGGATTAGCAATAAGAATATTAGGTGATGTTACTGCTGAAAAAGTAGCAATTCTTCAAGAGGTTGATGCTATCTTTATTGATAATTTAAGAAAAGATGGCTTGTATAATAAAGTTTGGCAAGCAGGAGCTGTTTTACTTCCTATACAATCTGTTGGTGTAATGGGAGATGAAAGAACTTATGAAAGAGTTGTAGCTCTCAGAGCAGTGGAATCTGTTGACGGAATGACGGCTGATTGGTCTTATTTACCATACGAGTTTTTAGCAAAGGTGTCTAATGAAATTATAAATAAAGTTCGTGGGGTAAATAGGGTATGTTATGATATTAGTTCAAAACCTCCTGCAACTATTGAATGGGAATAATTTTTTTTAATAAAAAGATATAGATATGAAACGTTTTCTTCAAATAATTTGTGGTTTATTTTTTGTTTTAGGTCTTCAAGTGGCATTTGCTCAAACAAATGTTTCTGAAAATGAAGATATGCTTGGATTGCATAAAGTTAAGAAGGGCGAAACTTTATATAGAATTTCGAGAAATTATTTCTTGAATGAAAGCGATATAATAGAGGTAAATCCTGGATTAACGGCCAATAATTTGAAAGCCGATCAGGTTATAAAGATTCCTATAACCGTTAGAAATAAACACGTGTTTGAAGAAGAAAAAGAACCGGTAGTAAAATCATCTACAAATGCTTTATATCCTAAATCGAAATCTAAAAAGAAATTAGATAAATCAAGAAAAGTAAATATGGCGGTATTTATGCCGTTGAATTATGACTATGTAGATCAATTAACGTTTACAAAATTTAATATAGATGAAAAGAAAAGACAAAGGTATAAATGTTTTGACTATATTTACTTTTACGAGGGTATAAGAATAGCTCTCAATAATCTTGAAAAATCGGGATTTAATGTAGATTGTTATGTTTATGATGTCGGAGATAACGACATTACAAAGGTGCAAGAAGCATTAAATTCCGAGGATATGAATAAAATGGATATTATTGTTCCATTGGTTTTTAAACAACCATTTTCATTGATAGCAGATTATGCAAGAGGTAAACAAATTCCTGTTGTTAATCCAATGAGCAATGACTTGTCTATTTTAGATAATAATTATGTATTTAAAATACAACCATCTCCTGCAGCAGAGGTTGAAACTATAATTAGATATATAAGAAGAGATTTTGCAGATGCGAATATTGTAGTTGTACATGATAATAAACCAGAATTGAAAGCAGTAATAGATTATTATCAACAATTACTTTCAAAAGGGAAAAATACTTGGACAATCTTAGATTATAATAAACAAGGCTCAAAGTTATCTTCTAAGATAAAAGAGGGCAAAAAAAACGTTGTAATCAATCTTGTTGATAAAGGCAATAGTAGAGATAATGAAAATTATTCAAAACGATTATTGTCAAATCTTAGTTTTAAAAGTGATGTTGATATAGTTTTGTTTGCAGATTACTCTTGGATAGAATTTCCTCACTTAGATTATTCTTTATTAGAAAAGCTTCATTATCATTTTACATTAAATCACTATAATGATTATACAAACAGTAATTTTGTTGATTTTGTAAAAGAATATAGAACAAACTTTAAAACAGAGCCTGATAGGATTTATGCAGCATTAGGCTATGATATAACAATGTTTTTTGTTAACAGTATAATATCAAATGGGGAAGCGTTTATTGAAAATCCAAATATTGGTAAAGTAGATAAGATTATTAGTAATTTTTATTTTGAAAGAAGAGATGAAAATTCAGGTTACCAAAATAAAAAGACAACAATCTACAAAATGGAAGATTATAAAATAAGAGCAGTAATAGAATAGTTCGGTATGAATATAAAAAAAATAATATCATTAAGTTTCTTTTTATTTGTTGTAAACATTACACTTTACTCCCAAATACACTCTTTGAAAGAGTCGTCATTTATATTTCCTAATTTTGATAAAAACAAATACATTAAAAATGAATCACCGATATATTTTGAAGTAGAGAATAAAAAACTTCAATCGGGAAGAATAATATTAAACTTATCAACTTTAAGTCAAGAAAATATAAGATTATCTTGGAAAAGTTATACATTAAAATCCTCAAATGCACGTTGGGCAGCGACTTTACAATACAGACTTTCTGAAAATGATGATTGGAAAAACGTTTTAGATGAAAATAAAAAACCAATCACCTTTAATACAACAAAACGTCCTAAAACAAAAACATTTGAATATGTATTATTGCCACAAGAATGTGAAAACAAGGAACATATTCAACTATCTTGGAAACTATCAAAAATAAGAGGAAGTGGAGCTAACCCTTCAATTCAAATAAAAGATATTTTAGTAGAATCGGAGAACGATCCCTACAATGGAGTAGAAGCTAATCTGTCAATAGAATTAATAAAAGGGAATAAAAAAGTATTAATTGACAAAATATTTTTTAATCACATACCAATGCCATACGTTTATCCTGAAACAATGCGAATGGAACTTTCAGGAAAATATATAAGGAATGATGTGAAACTTGAAATAAGAGGAAAAGATAAAGATTATTTTAAGTTGTCATCTAAAACCTTAGATATAAAAGAATCCTCCCAAACATTTTCTATATCTTATATTCCAAAAAAAATAGGAGAACATTCTGCTGAGTTAGTTTTAAGTACAAATAAATTAGCAAATCCGATAGTAATACCACTAACAGCATCTTGTTCAAGTATAAGTGAGAGCGAATTTATTGAAAACAAAATACAAGAAATATCACTTCCCACAATAGATAGAGAAATATCATTTAGTTTTCCAGTCTTTTCAAATAGAGATTATCAATTTATTTTGAAACTAACAGAAGAAGAGCTATCATTAGAAGAAAGCAATGAAAAAAAATATACAGGGATTCGTATTACATATAAATGGTATAGAAAAGACAAACTGATTTGTGAAATGGATGATGAGGTTACAAATTTAAATTATTGTGTTCCTCTGCAATCTCCATTAACAGCCGACAAACTTGAAATAAACATACACAATATAGAAAGACTTGAAATAAAGGATTTATATTTTGGTTATCCTAAGATAAAACGACTTATATCTTCTGGCTATTGGAGTAATCCAGAAATATGGGAACCACAAGGAGAACCAACAATGGAAGACTTTGTTTATATAAATAGTGGTTGTAATGTTATAGTTGATTGCGATGCTATGTGTTCTATGTTGTTTTTGGGTGATAGTGTTAATGTAGAAATAGAAACCGATAGAATGTTTTATGTATCAGGAGACATAATGTATGGTAATATGTCATATTTTACGGTACATCAAAACTTAGATGGAGAAAAGTGGAATTATTTAACAAGTCCAATGAATAAAACTCAGGCTGCAGTTTTTTCAATGGAAAGAAATAATAATGACACTTGGCTAATGCAATACAATACAGGAAAAAAAAGTAAGCATGGAGATTATTGGAGTGAATATTTAACAGACCCTAATTTTATTTTATTACCAGGCAAAGGTTACGCAGTTTACACACAATCACCCTTAGATATAAAATATGAAGGAATCCTATGTAATAGTAGTACGATATTTACACTTATAGAGAACAACTATGACAAAAAAAATCTTGTTGGAAATCCTTTTACAGCCCCATTGAGCTCAAAAAAAATATTTGAAGCAATAGATGGGAAGATACAAGGTAACGCAATATTCTTAATGGACAAAGAAAACAAAGTTTATAATCCTATAATAGTAGATCCAAATGAGAATGTTTTGATACCTTCATTAGAAGCATTTTTTGTGGAAACCATTTCAGATAAAAGTGAAATAATTTTCAAAAGACAACATCAATACATACCAAAATCAGGAGAGCAATCATTTATAAATAACAACTATTTGACACTTTCAGCAGTTGTAGATGGAGTAAGTCAATATGCATTATTAGGAATGATGGATAATTCCAAATATGAATTTGACAAATATGATGCACACAAGATATTTGGAACAAGTGAAACTATGGCAGAGATATATTTTATAGCAGATGGAGAAGAATTATCAGTCAATATATTCCCCGACTATCCAGCTTCATTTGACGTAGGTCTTTTTATTGCACAAGGAAACGAAATAGAGCTACAACTAAATAATATATCAGTTTTACCAAAGAATGTATTAGTTTTATTAGAGGATAAAGACAATCAAGTATTCTATAACCTATGTGATTCAGCCTCTGTAAAAACACAAATAGCAAGTGGCACAACAAATAGTAGATATAGAATACATCTAATAAAAGCAAAAGCAATATATGATTTACATCCAGATTATTCAGGGATTTATATTTGGGAAGACGATGAACGCATATTAATTTATGGAGATGGAATACATAAATTGCAAAAAGTGAAAATATGGGATAAAGATCACTTGTATGTAGACGAACAAGAATATAATTCTGAAATAATTGTATTTGAAGACAAAATTACTTCTGGACGATATACTATAGACCTGCAAGTAGAAGATCAATGGATAGAACATTATCCGATAGAAGTGAAATAACAAATATAAAAATGAATATAAAAAAGCTAATTTTATTAATAATAATAGTATTAATTGTACCTAACTTTATTTTTGCTCAAAAAAAATCTATCATAAATTTGTTGAACAAAGGCGAATATCAACAAGTTTATGAAAAATTGCAAACATCTTATGAAGATACTAACAATGTTGATAGAATAGAATTATTATCTTTATACTATAAAGCATTAAATAATCCCGATAGGAATGCCTGTTTAGCCTACTACTATGCAAACAAATACAATCAAATCCAAGGGAAAGAAATCTATTCCTTAGAAGAAATATGCAAACAAGAATTATCTATTGTCTATAAAACCAGAGATATAGAATCATTAGAAAATTTTGTAGAATGCTTTTATGAAGAAAAAAAGTACACAAAAGAAGCAGAAAGACTATTAGAACAAATATCTTTTGAGAGGACTCAAATGTTAAATACAATTGAAGATTACGAAAGATACATAGAAAGATATCCTAATGCCATTCAAGCAAACTTAGCCAAACAAGCCATAGACGAAATCATATCTTTGCAAATACTTGAAAGTGGAGACTTAGAAAAATTAGAAAAATTTGTAAAAGAAACTGCAAATGAAAAATATAGACAACAAGCTAATCAAGAAATAGAAAAAATTGTTTTTCAAACCACATTAGAAGAAAATACTGCCGAAAAATACAATGACTATATCACAAGATTTCCAAACGGTATATACGTTAAATTAGCAAAAGAAAAATTAAACGATGTATTATACAATAAAGTAATAGCAAAATCTTCACTTAGTTCAATGATAGATTTTGTGAAAAGCAATCCAAATCACCCGAAACGCAAACAGATATTAGAAAAATTAAAAACAATCTCCTTAGAACACTTATCAGTAGCAGGTCTAAATACCGTTTTAGAAATAGAATACGATAGTTTGCTTATACAACAATTCATAAAAGACTACCTTTCTGACCCAACAAAAGAAAATATTTCTTTTATAGAAGAAACCTTCCCTGACTACAAAACCTCTAAAATAGTGCAAACTGCAAAAATTTTAAATGAAGATTACAATTTCTTACTAAGAAAGTCCAATATCAACAATAATGATTTGAAAAATCATAGAGGATTGTTTCTAAAAAAGAATAATTCCTTAACAATTACCCTATTAAGCAAATATCTTGCACAAGAAAAAAAAGCAAATAAAAAAGACAGTAGAGTCGAAAGTGAATTAACACATAATCTATTGCAAGCAGATAAAATACCATTTCATGTAATAGATAAAGAATTTGAACAAACAGATATAAAACCACTTTCGCAAAAAATATTTTCCGCACACACACAAGACGGATACCTACCAGAATCTCCTTTAAAAGATGAAGATATATATATGATAACAACAACTGATGCCGGAGAACAAGACACAGTGTTGTTACCTTCCTCAATAAATACACGTTTCAATGAAACTTCACCTGTGTTATCAAAAGATGGAAAAATGTTATTTTTTAGTTCAAATGCAGGACTCAATCATGGAGGATTAGATATATATGTTTCTCACAGAGAAGACACATCTGTGGTGGATAATTGGAGCGAACCAATATTACTTGGTAAGAATATAAATACAAATAAAAATGATTATGTAATTTCGCTTGATAATTACAAGATAGTTGTTGCTAATGACAACAACACAAACCCTCGTTCTTTTTTCATTGATGAGGATTTAGAATTTACAAATGCGTATGTATTAAATCAAAAAGGTAATTTTTTAAGTCAAGAAGTCGTTGTATTAGATTCTTCTAAGCTCGATACAATGTTTATTGCAAAAAGTAATAAAAAAGGTTACCTATCATTCTTAAAACCCTATAAACCATACTATCTATATTCTCAAAAATATGGTCATATAGGCTTTTTCTCACAAGATAATTCTCAAATAATTCTACACAACATAGATGATTTGTTTGAAACAAAACAATTCTATCTTTTAGACTCACCATTCAATGAAAAGAAACTAACAGAATTAACCCCAAAAGGAGAAAAAGAATTGATATATTTAGCACAATCACTAAAAGATGTAGAATACATAACAACAATCTCAGTACACATTCACTCAGTTAATAAAACAGAAAAAGCAGAAGAGATAGCCGAAAAGCAAGTCAAAATAATAATGGATATATTGCTTAAAAACGGTGTAAATAAAGATAATTTAATTGTAGCATCATACGCAAACACTTCTCCACTTATAGGTTGGGAGGGAAAAGATAGAATAGAAATAGGATTTCTTATAGAAAAATAATAATAAAACTTATGAATCAAAGTGATAGCATAGTAATAATACCAACTTACAACGAAAAAGAAAATATAGAAAACATAATAAGATATGTATTTTCGTTGGAAAAGGTATTTCATATTTTGATAGTAGAAGACAATTCCCCTGACGGAACTGCCGATATTGTAAAAAAACTAATGCAAGAGTTTCCTGATAGATTATTTATTGAAGAAAGAAAAGGTAAATTAGGCTTAGGAACAGCTTATCTTCATGGCTTTAAATGGGCTATTGCAAGAAAATATGATTATATCTATGAAATGGACGCAGATTTTTCTCACCCACCAAAAGATTTGCTTAATCTTTACAAAGCCTGTGTTGAAGGAGCAGATATGGCAATAGGTTCTCGCTATGTAGATGGAAAAATTTCAGTTGTAAATTGGCCAATGGGACGAGTTATGATGTCCTATTACGCCTCTAAATATGTGCAACTAATCACAGGAATGAAGATTGGCGATACCACAGCAGGCTTTGCTTGTTACAAACGTTCACTTTTAGAACGCATAAATTTTGATAAAGTAAAATTTGTTGGCTACGCATTTCAAATAGAGATGAAATACACAGCTTACAAATTAGGATTTACTCTAAAAGAAGTGCCGATTATATTCACAGACAGAGTATTAGGAACAAGTAAAATGAGTATGAAAATCTTTAAAGAAGCCTTTTTTGGAGTCTTTTCTTTGAGGTTTAGAAACTGGTCAAAATACTAAGAAAAAAAATCAAAGAAAAAATAAAAAAAAGCAAAGAAAAATTTAAAAAAAGTAAAGAAAAAAAATAAAAAAACAAAGAAAAAAATGAGACGAAATTTAGGATTATTTTTTGCTCTTTTGATAGTGTTTTCAAACATTGGAGCATTCGCACAAAAAGGTCTTATAGACATAAAAAAAGTTCAAGACAGACAATACTATCCAACAGGAATATATAACCTACAATTTGTTGGAGAAAAAGGAAACTATGCCTACACAAAAACAGGTCAAGAATTAATCTTAGGAGATAAGAAAACCGAAAAAACAATCTTGACAAAAGAAGATTTAACAGCAGATTTAAAACATTTTGCATCCATAGAATTTATTTCAGAAAAAGAATTTGCATTCCTAAGTGCTGATAGCAAAACAGTTTTTCACTACAATATAGAAACAAAACAATCAACTCCTATATGCAAAATAAAAGAAGGAGCAGAAAATCTTGAATTAGATTTGAAAAATGGTAGTGCAGCCTATACAATTGACGGAAATGTTTGGTTTTCAACAAAAGGCAAAGAACCAAAACAACTAACTACTGACGGAGGAAATGGAATAACATACGGAGTTGCAGTACACAGAAATGAATTTGGAATAGAAAAAGGATTCTATCTTTCAAACGATGCAACAAAATTAGCATTTTACAGAATGGATGAAAGCATGGTAGAAGAATATCCTTTGGTAAACACAGCTTTACGTGAGGCAAAAGAAACTCCAATACGCTATCCAATGGCAGGAATGAAGTCTCACGAGGTAAAAGTTTTGGTTTATGACTCTAAAACCGATAAAACCATAGAATTAAACACAAGAAAAGACAATAGCCTTGAAGAAAGAGAAGCGTATCTTACAAATTTAACTTGGAATCCAGAAGGAACAATGCTTTATATTCAAAAACTAAATCGTAAACAAAACGATTTATCGCTTGTATCATACGATGTAGCAAATGGAAACCAAGTAAAAGAGTTGTTAAGAGAAACAAATGAAAAATATGTTGAGCCAGAATCACCTATTTTCTTTTTACCTAACAACAGCAAACAATTCATTTTCCTAAGCGAAAGAGACGGATTTAATCACGCTTACCTATATAATACAGACGGAACTTTAATTTCTCAACTTACCTCAGGCAATTGGATGATTAACTCAATAGAAGGATTCAATAAAAAAGCGACAGAGGTGTATTTTTATTCAACACAAGACTCTCCATTGGAACAAAATCTATATGCTTATAACTTTAAAACAAAGAAAATACGCCGTTGCACACCAGAAAAAGGAACTCACAACGCACAATTCAACGCAGAAGGAACACTTTTCTTAGATACATACACAAGTTCAGTAGAACCAAGAAGAGTTGTTTTGTATGACAATAAAGCAAAGCAAGTAAAAGAAATCTATAAATCAGAAAACCCTTGGGCAGACTTAGATAAACCAGAAATAGACGTATTTACAATCAAAGCAAAAGACGGTACAGATTTATATGCACGTATGATAAAACCAATAAACTTTGATGCAACAAAGAAATACCCTGTAATAGTTTACGTATATGGTGGACCACACGCACAACTCATTACAGAAAGTTGGTTATCGGGAGCAAACAATTTCTTTCTTTTCCTTGCACAACAAGGCTACATAGTTTGGACAGTAGATAGTAGAGGCTCAGCAAACAGAGGCTTTGAATTTGAAAGTGCAATATGGAGAAATTGTGGAAGCATTGAAGTAAGCGACCAAATGGATGGAGTAAATTATTTGAAATCTCTTCCATACGTAGATGAAAATCGTATAGGCGTTGACGGTTGGTCATACGGTGGATTTATGACTATTTCATTAAAATTGAAAAATCCAGGAGTATTCAAAACAGCAACAGCAGGTGGCCCTGTAATTGATTGGAAATGGTATGAGATTATGTACGGAGAAAGATATATGTCTTCACCTGAGGACAACAAAGAAGGATATGAAAAATCTTCACTTCTTAACTATGCAGATCAATTAGAAGGAAAACTTCTTGTAATCCACGGAGCACAAGACCCAACCGTAGTAATGCAACACTCATTAGAGTTTATCAATAAATGTATCAAATCAGGAAAACAAGTAGATTACTTTATTTATCCTGATCACGAACATAACGTAAGAGGAAAAGATAGAATACATCTTTACGAAAAGATATTCCGATATCATAAAGAAAACTTATAATAAAAAAAGAAAGATAAAATGTTTACAGGCATAATAGAAAATATGGCTCGTGTAGTAAACATCGAGCAAGAAGGCACAAACTTTCATTTTACCTTAGAGTGCGAAATAGCAGATGAATTAAAAATAGACCAAAGCTTTGCACACGATGGTTGTTGTTTGACAGTAGTAAAACTTGACAAAGAAAAAAAACAATATGTCGTTACTGCAATGAAAGAAACTATGGATAAAACAAATCTTGGCACTTGGAAAATTGGTACAGAGGTTAATGTAGAACGCTCAATGCTTATGGACGGAAGATTTGATGGACACATAGTTCAAGGACACGTTGATCAAACAGCAGAATGTTTCAAAGTTGTAGATGAAAATGGCTCTTGGAGATATTATTTTAAGTATGAAAAACAAGAAGGCAATATGACAGTTCCAAAAGGCTCTATCTCGGTAAATGGAGTTAGCCTTACGGTTGTCGATAGCAAAGAAGGAGAATTTTCAGTTTCTATAATACCTTATACTTATTCACATACAAACTTCCATAGCTTTGAAGTAGGAACAATTGTCAATATAGAATTTGATGTTTTTGGCAAATATGTTCAAAGACTTTTGGAACAATATATGCAAAAGTAAGCATAGATGATAGATTACAAAGTAGAACCAGACAGATGTGTGGTAGTTGGAATCACAACTCCTGAGGTTAGTGTTGAACAAACCGAGGAATATCTTGATGAATTGGTATTTTTAATAGATACCGCAGGAGCTGTGGTTGAAAAACGTTTCACTCAAAAACTTCCTTATAAAGATCCTCGCACTTTTGTTGGCAGTGGAAAATTAGAAGAAATAAAAGAATACATTAAAGCAGCCGAATTAGAATGGGTTGTCTTTGATGATGAACTTTCTCCTTCGCAAGCAAGAAATATTGAGCGAGCATTGGAGTGTCATGTCTTAGATCGCACAGGTTTAATCCTTAATATATTTGCACAAAGAGCAAGAACCTCGCACTCAAAAACACAAGTAGCACTTGCACAGTATCAATACCTTTTGCCACGTCTTACAAGAATGTGGACACACCTTGATAGACAAAGAGGAGGTGCAGGATTGACAATGAGAGGCGTAGGAGAAACGCAAATAGAGACAGATAGAAGAATCATTTTGTCGAAAATCTCGCTTTTAAAAGAAAAATTAAAAGAGATAGACAAACAAAAAACAGTACAAAGAAAGAATAGAGAGTCCTTAGTACGTGTTGCCTTAGTTGGATACACCAATGTAGGAAAATCAACTCTAATGAATCTGCTTTCAAAGAGTGATGTATTTGCAGAAAACAAACTTTTTGCAACCTTAGACACCACAGTGAGAAAAGTAGTTATAGAAAATCTGCCATTTCTTTTGACCGACACGGTTGGATTTATACGAAAACTTCCACATGGCTTAGTAGAAAGTTTTAAATCCACTCTTGACGAATTGCGAGAAGCAGATTTGCTTGTGCATGTAGTAGATATATCGCATCCAAACTTTGAAGAGCAAATAAAAGTTGTAAATAATACGCTTGCAGAAATTAAAGCAAATGACAAACCAATGCTATTACTTTTCAATAAGATAGATGCCTATACCTATATTCCACAAGAGGAAGATGATTTGACTCCAAAAACAAAAGAAAATTGGAGCTTAGAAGATTTGAAACAAACATATCTATCTAACGAAAGTCAAGATACGGTTTTTATTTCAGCAAAAAACAAAGAAAATATCGAGGAATTGCGTCAGTTAATCTACGATAGAGTAAAAACAATACACGCAATACGTTATCCTTACAATAACTTTTTGTATTAAAAAGAAGAATTATTAACCATTAAAAAAAGAAAATATGTTATTATTAAATGCAAACTCATTCTCTTGGGAAGATGTAATGGGATTTTTGAAAACAATATGTTTTGAATTTGGTCCAAAATTGATTATTGCTTGCATTATACTTTGGGCAGGCTTTAAATTGATAAAATTTCTTGTAAAAAAACTTGAAAAAGGATTTGAAAAAAAGAATTTAGACTTATCACTACGTCCATTTCTTATCTCTTTAATTTCTATTCTCTTAAAAGTATTGTTAATACTTACTGTGATAGGTTATTTAGGAGTAGAAATGACACAATTTACCGCCATTTTGGCCTCTTGTGGAGTTGCAATAGGTTTAGCACTCTCAGGAACACTTCAAAATGTTGCAGGAGGAGTAGTTTTATTAGTACTTCGACCATTCAGAGTTGGTGATTACATAGAATCAAACGGCTTTGAAGGTACAGTAAAAGAAATAATGATATTCACAACCACACTTGTAACAACAGATAACAAAGTAATCACAATTCCGAACGGAGCATTATCAGGAGCAAGCGTTATAAACTATTCAAAAATGGAAGACAGAAGAATAGATATTAAATTTAATCTTGCTCACGGAGTAGATATTGCAAAAATAAATCCGGAATTAATAGCAATAGCAAAACAAGATAAAAGAATATTCACTACACCTGAACCAACCGTTATAGTATCTATTACAGACCTTGCAATAAATATAGACATAAGATTTTGGTGTAAAAACGCAGACTATTGGGATATAATGGGTGAAATGCACGAAAAAGTTTACAATTATTTAGTAAAAGAAAATATAGCATTACCTCATCCAAAATTAGATTTAATAAAAGAATAATATCTCAAAGAAATAATGTCGGAAAAGAATCCTTTATCATTATTTAGCTTTAAAAGAATACTACTACCCTTATTAATTGGAATAGGGGTAGCAGTATTGCTAATATTAAAAGATATAAAAAACGATTCAAGTGCAATAACAGATATTTTAATCAATTGGACTTGGACCTCAACTCTTTTCTTATTTCTTGCATTGTGCTTCGGCGTAATGCGAGACTTGATGTATATGTATAGAATTAGGCTTCTATCCGACAAACAACTCACTTGGAAACAATCCTTCCAAGTAATAATGCTATGGGAGTTTGGCTCAGCAATCACACCCTCAGTAGTAGGAGGCTCAGCCTTAGCATTCTTTATCGTAAGCTTAGAAGGAATTCCCGTAGGTCGCTCAACAGCAATTGTAATGATAACAGCACTCTTAGATGAGTTGTTTTACATTATAGTAACCCCTATTGTAGTGCTAATAGTTGGCGTAAGCCTTGCCTTTAACACCGATTTCCGATTCACATTCTTAGGATACGAATTTGGAGAAACACAAATCTTTTTCATAGGCTATGGATTTATGTGCCTACTTACGCTCATAATTCTTGTAGCCATATTTTTCTTTCCACAAGGCTTTAAAAAACTACTCTATATCCTTTCAGAAAAAAAACTATTTCGCAAAATAAAAGACAAAACAAAAAAAATGGGGGACGATATAGTAACCTCCTCGCAAGAATTTAAAGGAAAAGGATTTGTTTTTTGGGCAAAAGCCTACCTATGTACAGTCTTTTCGTGGACATCACGCTTTTTAGTAGTCAATTGCATACTCCTCGCATTCTCACCCGTAGGAGAACATCTTTTAGTCTTTGCAAGACAATTAGTAATGTGGATAATTCTTTGCATTTCTCCAACTCCGGGAAGCAGTGGCGTAGCAGAATTTGCCTTTCCTCTGTTTATAGGAGAATTTATGCCACAAGGAACACACGCAACCATAGCCTTGATTTGGAGACTATATACTTACTATCCATATCTTATACTCGGCTCCTTAGTATTGCCTTATTGGACAAAGAGAGTCTTCAAAAGAAAAAAGTAAAATTAGTATTTTCTTGATAATTTATACCATTGCGGAAATTTTTGCAACGCAAATTTTGCAATGGTATTTCTGTTAACAAAATGGAACTAAGAAAAATTTATCATATTAGCTAATTGAATGAAATAATCATTTGACCAAATTTTTATATCGTTTGGATTGCGAACAAAAGGTAAGACATCTGATTTTACTTGTTTTATATCAGTAGAAGAAAGCCTGTCAATGAGTTTTTCTTTAAATGAGTTTATTGTTATTTCTTCGCCATTAAATTGACTGCATCTTTCTTTTAGATGACTAAAATCAAGATTTACGTTATTGCGAACATACCACTCAAAATCAAACCAATCACGTCCTTTAACTCTGTTTTTCCATACGCGATAAACTAAAGCATGCATTTTGCCAGCAAAAAGATTTGGAAGAGTAAAACAACGAGTCATAAAAGAGTGTGGTAGTAATAATAATTTTTGTTCAGTATTAAATTTTAAAGGAGGGCAAGTATCTACTTCAATTTTAATCTTTATTGATTTCTCTGTTTGGAAATGTATATCAAAAACTTCAGTATTGTCTTTTAAAAATGCAGATTCTATTTTCCCAAAATTAGTTTTATCCTTTTTCTTTATTTCAACCTTACGTCCAACCATAGTAAAAGCATCAATAATAGAAGGGAAGTACTTTGTAAAGTCAAAATTTTCGTTTTGAGAAAGTAAAGAAAAATCCATATCCTCACTAAAACGTTGCAATCCGTGAAAGATTCTCAAACAAGTTCCACCATAAAATGCTGCACAATCAAAGAAACCACCTGCATAAAGTCCTGCAAGAATTATTTGTTGATTAACTTCAAAAATAGCATTTCGTTTACTTTGTTCACTCGTTAGTTCATACCGAGAAAGCATAGTTTGAAAAATATCATTTGTCATTGTTGAAGAAATTTTAATAAAGTAGAAATAGAGTTAGCTTTTTTACCAACCTTAATATATTGTTCAAAAATATTTGCATCAAACCTATAAAACTCCTCCATATTCAAGCGAATATCCTCTTGAAGATAAGTTTCAACATCTTTAAAATAGCGAAGATTAACCTTAGATGAGCATGCAATTAAATCACACAAAGCTTTTTCAGGAGAAGCAATAAGAAAAGCATAATCATCTTTAATAACACTTCTTACACCAATAGGAAAAACCTCTTTTGCAATAGATTTGTAATTATAATTCCCAATAGGAGTTTGAAAATTTCGAGAATGCTTAATAGTCATTGACTGAGTTGTGTAAACAGCCTCAGGAATCAGTCCATAATATCTAAGAGCAGAAGAAAGTGAAACATAAGAAGGAGAGTAAATGTGATTAGCAATTAATTCGTTAGAAAGAGTTTTATGAGAGTGTTTAGGGTTTAAAACATAAAGTCCTCGTTTCAATCTTATGATATACTCGTTTTTTTCTAACCAATCAACTTTTTTCTCACCTGATTTCAGATGAGGATATAACGATTCAATGATTGAATTTGTAATAGGTATGTTTCCTATATTGTATAATAAGTTATTCATTTTGCAAAAATAGTAAAATTTTGTACAATAAAGGAAATGAAACTTCTTTTTCTATTCAAATTTTTACTGTTTTTAATGATTTAACAAACTATTTCAAAGAAACAAAAAAAACACAACGCTCGTTTGTCTAAATAAAACAAAGACTCACGAGCGTTTTTCTTTGCTTTATTTATATAAATCAAAGAGTTTTTCCGACATTCTTTTCATATACCTTTCAACCCTTTTAGGAGAGAGAATTTTAATGCCACTTCCATAACTTAAAAACATAGAATACAACTCAAAGTTTTCAATTACATTTATTGAAAAAACGCAACTGCCGTCTGGATTATGATTTAAAATTTTTTGAGAACTATGAATAGGTTTTGTTTCAATGTATTTGCTTTGTTCTGCTGTTGCCCAAAAGGTTATTTCTTTCGGTTTGTCGTTTATGTCTTTGCTTACGCCTATCATATCATTGAAAAAAGTTTCTGAATCAAAGTTTGGATTTTCTTGATAGGGAATATCTGTTTTTTCAATAGAGATAATTCTATCTAATGCTAAGTTGTAAAGGATTAAATCTTCTACTTGTGAGCCGAAAATAAACCAACGATTACGGAACTCTTTTAATAAATAAGGAAACAATATGTATTCAATCGGTTGTTTTGAAGAAAAAGATTGATATGTTATTTTAATAGTTTGTTTATGTGAAATATAATTATACAAAGGGTTTAATAATTCTAATCCTTTTAAGTCTTTAACATTGTCAAAGTGTATAATAGGTTTTGTATTGTTCTTTGTAATTGATAATTTGTCTTGAAGCCTACTCACAATGTCGGAAATCTCTCTAAATTGCTCGAAATTTTCCAATTCTCTTAGCATATCGACAGCTTCTTGCATAAGTTCAAAATCTTTTTGCGTTAAAGGCATTTGTGTAATGCTATAATCCTTGTCGGAATATCTATAATATTTTTGTTCATACACTTCAATAGGGGCGTTATATCCTAATTTATCAGAACGCATCATTTGAATATCACCTTGAATCGTTCTTACAGAAACACCTTTCTTAATTCCCTCCATTTCATATAAAACTTCGCTACATTTTTCTACTAAATCTTCAAGTGTCCATCGCCTATATTTATTCCTTAAACAATTATCTATTGTTTTATATCTAATAAGTGCATTTTTATTTGCGGGCATAATCTTTTAATTTTCTGTGATTTGGCTGCAAATTTAAAAAATATTTTTCATTTTTTTCTAATTACGCAAAAAGATTGCGTAGTAAGATTATAATTTTGCATCGTCAAACAAAAATAAGCAAGTGCCGTAGAAAAGAAATACTTCGAGTTCGAGAAAAGATTCTTTTCGATTGTTGCCTTGCTTTTTATAAAAATAAAAGAGAAATGAGTTACAATAGCATTTTAAACAAAGAAAAAGAAAAACGAAATTACGAAAATGACAAAGCTTATGCTATGTTGCCAGAATTAGAATTGTATTCTGCTGTTGTAACTACATTGGTGGCAGATAATTACTATGAAAAAACAGATGGACGTTTAGAAAGAATTTCTTCTCTTATTAAAAAAGTTAGCCCTTTGTTTGTTGCACAATTGGCAATCTATGCAAGGGAAAAATTAAATCTAAGAAGCATTCCTTTATTCTTGATTGTAGAACTTGCAAAGATTCATAACGGAGATAATTTAGTTGCAAAAACAACGGAAAGGGTAGTAAAACGAGTAGATGAGATTATGGAATTACTTGCTTGTTATCAATTAAGAAATCCAAAAGAAGAAAACTATAAAAAACTCAATCATTTGTCAAATCAAATTAAAAATGGGTTGAAACAATCCTTTAATCGCTTTGACGAATATCAGTTTGCAAAGTATAATAGGAGTAATTCTGTTATCAAACTTAAAGATGCACTATTTTTAATTCACCCAAAAGCAAAAGATGAAACGCAACAAGAATTATTTAATAAAATAGTTAATGATCAATTGCAAATACCTTATACTTGGGAAACAGAACTTTCGCAAATAGGTCAAAGAAAATATGAAAGCGAAGAAGAAAAAATAGCAGCGAAACGTGAGTGTTGGACTCGTCTTATTGAGAGTGATAGATTGGGCTATATGGCTCTTTTGCGTAATCTTAGAAATATTTTGAGCGTAAAGGTTGATGAAGAAGTTATTGAAAGAATTTGCAAAATTATTTCTTCTCAGTACGCTGTTAAAAACTCAAAACAAATGCCGTTTCGTTTCTATTCAGCATACAAAGAAGCGAAAACTATAATTACTCCTGAGACAAATTATATTCTTGAAGCACTTGAAAAGGCTGTTGCTTACTCTGCGGATAATATTGAAGGGTTTGATAAAAATACAAGTGTGCTTTTGGCTTGCGATGTTTCAAGTTCAATGGATTATAATATATCTCGCAAAAGTAGTGTACGAAATTATGATATTGGAATATTGTTAGCCTCTGTCTTAAAGACGAAATGTAAAAATGTAATCACAGGAATATTTGGTGATACATGGAAACCAATAATAGGAGGACCGAAAGAAATTTTATTACATGCGGAATGGATGGATTCTTTTATGAATGAGGTCGGATATTCTACAAATGGATATAAGGTAATAGATTGGTTGTTAAAAAATAATCAAGAGATAGATAAAGTAATGTTCTTTACAGATATGCAAATGTGGGATAGTTATAATGGAGCTGGTAGTTTGGAAAAATCATGGACTAAATACAAAAAACAATTCCCAAAAGCGAAACTTTATCTTTTTGATTTGGCAGGTTATGGTCAATTACCAATAAGACAACTCAAAGATGATGTGATTTTACTTGCAGGTTGGAGCGATAAAATATTTGATATGCTAAATGCGTTTGAAAAAGGAGAAAGTGTAATAGATGAAATAAAGAAAATAGAACTTTAAATTAAAATAGATTTAGAGCGGTTGCCGTAGCATTGACTTACTTCGGAGCGGTAGTTTCAAAAGAGACTGCATTGTGTTTAATACATTATCGATGTCAATGCGTTTGTTGCACCGCTTTTATCTTATTTTATTTTCTTAAAAGTTTAGCATTTTTCGGCGAAAGTCGAGTTGCATCAAATAGTGCTTTTTTAATTCTTCTGAAAGGAAAGAACGGCAGAGTAGTTCTTTTACAAGAGGCTGTTCAGTTGCAAACATATCAATTTCTTTTTTGATAACTTTTGTTGGAAGTCCAATGCGTTTTCCAAATTCTTCAAAGTCGGAACGAGAAATCGTACGAGTGTCAGAAAAACTCATGCCTTCTTTAAATAATCCCTTGTCAAGGGCAAATATTCTTGGTGTTCTGATTTGTAGAGATGTGTTGATTAGATCGTAAGCTGGTGAAAGACGATATTCGTTGTTTCGTTCAATCAAAGAAAAGTTCTTTAAGTGAGCGTCATCGTTAAGTGTAATGAAATTAAATAGTATTAAACGAAAAAAACGTCTAATATCAATTAAAGCAACCTTTACATAACGGTGTATAATTTCAGCACAGTCTTCATAACTTGCTTTGTCGTATTTGTAATTTGCGCCAGCGTTGTCTTTTGTGTATCCTAAAAGTGATGCAAAGTCCTCTTGCTTGTATTTTCCTTCGGAATGCACATCAAATCTGCGTGTAATATAAGCGGGACTGCCGTTTTCAAAAAAACAAAGTGCGTTTGCAGCGGTTTCAATGCCGTAAACTTGTGAGGCAATTTGCATTGTGAAGTGTTCATTAGCAGAACAAAAATCTTTATTTATTACTTGATAGCCTGTTGGACGTGGTTTTAGAATAAATTTTCCTTGTTCGTCTTCACGGGTGTAACGCAATTTATTGTCTTTTGCAATGACTGAGAATTTTGTTTGTGCGCCTGAAAGAGATATTCTGCTGATGTTTTTAATTGCTTCGTTAGAAATCTCACTTTCATCCTCGGGACTTGGTTCGGAAAATCTATGAGATACAGCTTCGCCATCAAATAATAGTTTTCTGGCAAGGGGAGAATATGTGTTAAAGCCTTCTTTTAGTGTTGAGGGACAAATATTCAATTCTTTCATATTGCAATAGGTTTTACTGTAATGGCTCCTATGGTGTCAAATTGACAGGTTGCTAATAGTATTCCAAAGTCATCGTCTTGGTCAATGCGTAAAAGCTGTGATTGAATTTGTCGATTTTCTCCCTCTGACAACATATTAGAAAATACAGAGAAAAGATAAGGGGATTTATATGGCTCTTGGCTTAAAGGAAGTGTTAAACTAATGGCTTTACTTTGCTTATTTAATAAATATGCCTTGTCGTAGGTGAATGAAAATTCACGATTATCACTCTCGGTCAATACTCCTGCTTTTATTCCATGTAAATAAACCTCACATATTCTCATAATATTATTCTTTTAATTTAGTAATGAGTTGTAAACCTAAAACATCGCATATTGATATTATGGTTTCAATTCTTGGATTGCCTATTCCTCTTTCTAATGCAACGATTGTGTTGATACTAATTCCTGATAAATCGGCTACCTCTTGTTGTTTGATTTTTAAATCTAATCTTCGTTCTTTGATTTGTTTGCCTATGAGCTCTTTATTCACAATATAATGGTATTTTTTGCAAAAATATAATGTTTTAATAAATAAAACAAATAAAAATCACATTATATTGTGATTCTTATCGTATTTTTAAAACTTCTCCGTTTTCAAATATTTTTACAATGCTTGATGCTTGTGTGCCTTTTGCTTGAAATTCTTGTGGGGAAATAAAGTCTGCTTTTTCTTTTATAATGTTTGAGATTTCTGAAAAGTCTTTTGGACTTGGCTCTCCGCTGATATTTGCAGATGTACTTACTAAGGGACGGTTCAATTTCTTTAAAATTTCTTGACAATACTCGTGATTTGGTATGCGAATGCCTATTGTGCCGTCATTTGATAGCATTTCTATTGGAAGATTCTTTGCTTTGGGATAAATTATCGTTAGGGGAGAGGTTGTTTCTTTTATTAGGTCTAAGGCTTTTTGTGGAATTGTTTCTACGTATTGGCTTATCATTTCCACATCTTTGCAAAGGAGAATGAAATGTTTTTCACTTGTGCGTCCTTTTATATCAATTACTTTTTGGATTGCTTCTTTTTGTGTAGCATCGCAACCAATTCCCCAAATAGTATCGGTGGGATAAAGTATTACCCCACCGTTTTTTAAAATTTCTATTTCTTTTTCTATCATTTATTTCATCAAGAAATTGATGTCATCTGTAAGAGAATATTCTTTTGGTTCCATTCCACCGTGGAATACTTTCATTTTGTTGTCTCTTCCTATCAAAGAAAGTTTTCCTTCTCTCAATCTTAGGGCTGTTGCTTCTCTTATTCCTGCTACCCAAATGTTTGGATTAACGATTATGAATTCATTTAAACGGTCATCTCTTGTTTCTCCACCATGTTTTGGGTCAAAGAAATCAGTATAGTGAGGATTGATTTGGAAAGGAACAAGTTTCATGCAATCAAAACTTTTAGGTTCTATGATAGGCATATCGTTTGTTGTTTTAAGGCTTGGACCTGCTACATTACTTCCTGCACTCCAACCCATATATGCTGTTCCGTTCATTACTTTTTCTGAAATAAGTTCCATTATTTCATTTTTGTATAATTCATATACAAGATGGAAAGTATTTCCTCCACCAACTGCTATACATTCTGCTTGTTCTACTGCTTTTTTTGCATCAGCTTCTTTGTGAATGCTATATAAATCAAGTCCTATTGTTTCAAAAACTGCTTTTACTTTTGCTTCGTAGTTGTCGTATCCCATACTTACTCCTGCGTAAGGAATAAATAACACGCGTTTTACTCCACTTTCTTGACAAAAGTTTTGAATCATTTCTTTGCACCAGCCTAAATAGGCTTCACCTCTATTGGTAGAATTACTTATTAGTAATAGATTTCTTTTCATGTTATTATTTTTTTTTAGGTTTATTTCTTACAAAATTACGTGTTTTCTTTTAACCTACAAAACAATTTTGTATTTTTGCATAAAATATTTGTATATGGCATTTCTTTATCCATATTTTTTATTTGGGCTGTTGGCATTACTTATTCCGATAGCTGTACACTTTTTTAATTTTCATAGATATAAAAAAGTGTATTTTACTAATGTGTCTTTACTTAGCGAGATAGAAATCAAATCTAAAAAAAATAAAGAACTCTATAAAAGGCTTTTGTTGCTTGCTCGCTGTTTGACTATTATTTTCTTATGTTTAGTTTTTGCTCAACCTTATTTTAAAGACAAAGAAGGTGTATTGGTAAAAGAAGGAGAGAATATTGTTGTTGTATTTGTTGATAATAGTTTTTCGGTTAAATTAGATATGGCTAAGTTAAAAGCAAAAGAGGTTGCAGATATGTATTCTACAACAGATAAGTTTTGCTTATTAACAATGGAATTGTCGGGAAAAGAAAGGCATTTTGTAGATAAAAAAATGTTTTTGCATCTTTTAAGTGAAATAGAAACATCTCCTTGTTCTAAAATGATGAGTGAGGTTTACAACACTGCACATAAATTAGCAAATACTACAAATGGAAATAATAAAGTGTGTTTTTTTATTTCTGATTTCCAGAAAACATGTTTAGATGAAGAGAATTTTAAACAAGATTCTATAAATAATGTATTCATACCTTTGGAAACAAGTCAGACAAATAATGTTTTTATTGATTCGCTTTGGTGTGAAAGTAAAAATATTATGAAGGGAGCTTCTTTGGATTTAAAGGTTAGGGTGAAAAACTCTTCAAATAACGATATAGAAAAGTTGCCTTTGAAATTAATTGTTGAGAATAAACAAGTCGCAGTTGCAAGTATTGATATGCTTGCAGGCGAACAAAAAGTTGTTGATTTAAGTTTCAGTGTTGAAAACAACGGAATACTTCATTCAAAGGTTAGTATTTCTGATTCTCCGATAATTTTTGATAATGATTTCTATTTTACTTTAATAGTAAAAGATAAAGTTAGGGTGTTGAGTCTAAATCAAACAGTGGAAAATCCTTATTTAATGAGATTGTTTGCAGAAGATGAGCAAGTCCTTCTTGAAAATGCAAATTTATCTAACCCTAATTATAATTCTTTTTCATCATATAGCATGATAATTCTTAATGGTTTACAACAAATAAATGAAGGCTTGTCTAACGAATTGAAAAAATATGTGGATAATTCAGGCTCTTTATTAATTGTACCGGATAAAAATATGGATTTAGATAATATTAATGCTTTTTTATCTAAGATGTCCTTGCCACAATATTCTGCTTTGCAAAATAAAACAGTAAGAGTAAGTGAATTTGATGAAGAGAATAGTTTGTTTGAAGGTGTGTTTTCAACCTATATAGAAAATATTTCCTTGCCGAGTTCTAAGATGTATTTCCCTTTAATGACTAATTCTACTACTGCAAAACAAAGTATTCTTACCTATTCTAATGGAGATGATTTCTTTATTGTCTCTGCTAAAAACTCTTCTAATGTATATATGTTATCGGTAGGCTTAGATACAATATATGGAGACTTTGTAAATAATTCTCTTTTCGTGCCTTTGATGTGGAATATGTGTGCATTAAGTCAAGTGAATACAAATCTTTATTACACCTTAGGTGAAATGGATTTAATAGATTTAGGACGATTTGTTAAAGATACAATAGGAGAGGAGTTATTGAGCGTAAAAGCAAAAGAGGATTCAATGAGTTTTGTTCCTCAATTTATAAGAAATCAAAGTGGATATGTTTTAAAATTATATAATCAAATAGAAAAATCTGGTCATTACGATGTGATGTATGATGGAAATGTGATTTCAGGATTTTCAATGAATTATTCTTCGAGAGAAAGTCTAATGGAATTTGCCGATAAAGAGCTAAAAGATTTTAAAGCCTCAGGTTTACAAACCTATAAGTCTAATAAAACTTTTATTCTCTTTATTATCCTTGCGTTACTTAGCATTTTGTTTGAAGCGTTTTTGTTAAAGAAAATAAATAAAATAAATTAAATATGAAAAAGACACTTGTATTGTTGGTAGGGCTATTGATTAGTAGCTTTATATTTGCAGAAGAAACTAAAAAAGACAGCGTAAAGTATTGGAATGTAAAGAATAGTATAATATTAAATAGCGAACAATCTACGCTTTCTAATTGGTCGGCGGGAGGTTATTCATCGTTCGCTTTTTCTTCTTTTTATAAAGGATTCTATAACTATAAAAAAGGTAATAATCAATGGGATAATTCTGTGGAATTAGCATACGGAATGATTTGGCAAGATAAAACAGGAAATGGATTTAAAGACCCAACAAATGAATTTCAAAAAAGTGATGATAAAATAGAATTAAACTCTATTTATTCTCGTAAGATGATAAAGAGTTGGAACTATTCTGTATTGATGAACTTGAAATCACAATTTGATGAAGGTTATAAAGATGGAAAATTAGTATCAGCTCCTATTTCTCCTATAACAATTACTTCTTCTGTTGGTTGGGAATATAAGAATAAAGGCTTTTCTGCAATGCTTTCTTTTCTTGCAGGAAAAACAACGATAGTTACCGATCGCAGACTTATGGGAAATGAAATATTTGGTTTTACTCAACCAGAGCAATGTGCACTTTTCTCTCTTGGTAGTTATGCAAAATTCTTTTTCCAAAAAGATATATTTAAAAATGTTAACCTACTTGTGAAACTCGATTTCTTCTATGATTACCACAAACCATTATTAGATACTGATATAAATACAGAAATATTCATTAATATAAAGGTTAATAAATATTTAACTGCATTTATCAATTTCCAAGCAATAATGGATAAAGACTTTAACACAACTCTTCAATACAAACAACGCTTTGGTTTATCTGTTCCAATAAACTTCTAAAATATTTCAAAGAAAAAAATAAAAAAAGCAAAGAAAAAAAATTTTTTTTCTTTGCTTTTTTTATTTTT
>CALDHX010000071.1 GCA_937901525.1 uncultured Bacteroidales bacterium | reverse complement strand
TTGCGTTTTTGCAGATTTTATGGGTTTCTTTGTAAAAAAGCAGTCCCCTGTCTGTCTTCCGAATAAACTTTTGTCCTTCGGAATGATTCTGTAATACATTGAATTTTAATAGATTAAATTCAGCATTTTACATTCTGTGTGGGCAAATAAAAACTCTGCATCGAAAAATAGGCCATCGATTTTTTTTCAATAGCCTATTTGTTTTGGATGAAATATAAAAAATAAGTGTAAATGGATTTCTATTTTTTGCTGATTACTTTTGTTGGGCAGGTGAAGGTTTCAAAGTCTAATACGTAATTGCCTGCGTAATCAAACACAAAACATCTGCCGTTTGATGAGTAGTCTTTTGCGTCTGTGATGAAGATATTATTTTCATCGTGAGAGATTTTATATGGGCTTATGATAGATTTATCAGCTGGCATATTTGTTATGAAATCTTGTGCTGTTGCGTTCAAGTCGTTTGTAGGTATTGTCTTGTATGTTGTTGTGTATGTGCTGTAATCAGTGTTTGTGAAAATGATTTTATCTCCTGCTATGTCAAATGAGTTTATGCTCATAGTTACTCTTTCTTCTATTTCATCTGTTTGAGTATTTATCTTTATAAGTTCTTGTGGAATATCTCCATAGTTTCCTCTTATTTGTGCGTAGATGTATCCGTCTTTTGCTATCATATTTCCTGGGTTTATGCCAGCTTCTATGATTTTTATCAGATTTAAAGTTTCCAAGTCGTAAACTTCTACTTTGTTATCATAGTTTGGATAGTCCAATCCTCCGTTGCAAGCAACGTATAGTTTACCATTGCTAATTGCCATTTGCTCAGGATTTCTACCTTGTGTAGTTATAGTTTTATCTATCTTATTTGTTTGTAGATTTATTATGCAAATGTGTCCATCAAAGCAAGATACATATCCGTAAACTCCTTCTGTTACTATGTTTCTTGGTTGAGGATTTTCGCTTGTTGTAATAGGGATAAGTGCAAGTTTTTTGCAAGTGCGTTTGTTTACTGACATTACGCAGTTGCTACCTGTAACAACAATGTATAGATTACCCAAAGTCTCTGTCATATCATTTGCTGTTTCGCCAAGTCCTTGTCCGTTTATGCTTTGGAATAGGTCGATAGTGTTGCTTTGTTTTACTATATCGTAGAAGTCAAGGCTTGCGTTGTTTCTTCCCATTGAGCCTTCACATAACACATAATAGCCTTTGCCTAATTGAGTAGGAGCGTTTGTTTCATCTTCTCCTGGTTTTGGTTCCTCGCAAGCGCAAAAACTTGCTAATAAAACGAATAATACGCTTAAATTAAATAGTTTTTTCATCTTTTTTTTATGTTTTTAAAATTTATATTTTATGCTTAAATTGTAGTTTCTTCCACACATTGGGTAGCTTTTTATGATTTCATATTGTGCGTTGGTTAGGTTGTTGCAAGAGATTTTTATTTCCCAATGTTTAAAGGTTTTGCTAAGGCTTAGGGAGTGTTCGCAATATGGTGCAAGGGAGTTGCGATTTGTGTTTTCGTTCATTGTGTAGCGTTTTCCTACGGCGGAAAGTGTGTAGGCAAGGGAATAGTCTTTTAGACTTATTGTTGCGATTGCATTTGCACTATGGCGTGGTGTGTATTGTATTTGATGTTGGTATGTATTGCTGTTTTTATCGCTATCTACGGCTTGTTGGTAGTTATATATTAGGTTAAGATTTATTTTCATATTTTCTTTGTTTATAAATCTTTCGTGTGTGTAGTTTAATTTAATTTCTAAGCCGTTTATGGTTACTTGTCCGTAGTTTACCATACTCCAAATGAATAGGTTGTTTCTTGGTACGGCTACTATTTTGTCTTTTACTTTGTTGTGATATAGGTCTATGCCTAAATAGATGTTGTGATAGTTTTCTTCTCCCCAATGTGTAAAGTAGGCTGTGTGTAGGTTGTATTGTTTGGCTTTTTCGGGTTTTAGGTTAGGCTCTCCAACAAGGTTATAGTATAGGTCGTTGAAAGTAGGAATGCGGAATATGTCTTTGTAGAATAGGCTGATTTCATAGTGGGAGTCTTTTAGTAATAGGCTAAGAAATGGGCTGAAATGGTTTTGTGTTGCAAAGGCTTTGTGGAGTGTTGCCCAATCTTTCGTAAGGGTGTGAAGTAGGTTGAAATCTAATCGAAGTTTTTTGTGCTTAAATGCACTTGTTATTGCACTTATGCTGCTTAAACGTCTTGGATCAAATTCATAGTTTGTTTTTGCGTTAAGGGTGTTTAGGGAAAGGTCGTTTGTAAGTGAAAAGCTAATTGTTTTCTTTTTGTTTTGCCATGCTAATATGTTGTTTAAATATGCTTCTTCTTGGTTGTAAACATCTTCTTGAAAGCCTTGTGCGTTGTTGTAGTAAGGGTCGAAGTATCGGGTGTGGTTTGTGGAGAGTTTTATGTGGTTTTTGTATGATAGGTTTTGATTGAAATGGTGTGTAAAGACGTTTTGGAGAAAGAAATCTCTATTCCAAAGTCGTTGAGCTGAGGATAGATAATATAGTGTGGTAGGGCCTGGTAGGCCTTTTTCGTCATAGTAGAAATAAATCTTTGTTTTAAGGGAGGATTTGTTTGAAATATTTGCGTAAATGTTTGATTCGATTTTTGTTGATAGTAAGTCGTTGTTTTGTCTTTTTTCTTTTGAGGTGCTATCGTTTGTTCCATTGCCATAGTGTAGGGTGTAAGGGTAGGAGCCTTCATAGTTTATGAATTCTGAGTTAAAGTTTATTATAAGTTTTTCGTTTATCTTTTTGTTAAGGTTTGCGCTTATGTTAAAGAGATTGAAACTTCCGTAAGAAAGTGATAGGTCGCCGTTAGTGTTTTTTTCTGGACTGAAAACGGGTCTTTTGCTTGTGAGTGAAAGTACGCTTCCGCTTGCAAGGCTTTTAGCTGTTTGCATATTCATTATGCGATTGCCGTTGTCGAGGCTTAATTCTTCAACGTTGTTTACCGAGAATTTTGATAAGTCTATTTCTCCGTTTTGTGTGTTGCTTACGCTTATTCCATCGTAAAGAAGGTTTGTGTGCATTGAGCCTAAGCCTCTAACGGATATTGTTTTTAAGCCGTTTGTTCCGCCATAGTCTTTGATTGTTACTCCGGGAAGAAATTTTGCGGCTTGACCAATGTCGTAAACTGATAGCTTTTTTAGTTTTTCTATTTCTAATTTGTGAGAGGAGGTTTGTTGATTGTGATTGTCCAAAGAGGAGTCTATAACCTCAAAGCCTTCAAGGGTAATTACTCGAAGTGTGTCTTGTGAAAATACTACACAAGAATATAGGATTGATACTAATATTGCTATAATCTTTCTGTTCATAATTTAGTCCTTTCCTCGAAGACTGAAATTTATTTTTTAATCTTTGCACGGCAGGTCTTCTGACTTGTTCTTTTGAATAACGCCTTCCCATTATTAAAAACAGTGGCTAAGATTGTTATTCAAATTTTTTAGAACTTACAGCAGCGGGACTGTTCAGGATTCTCACCTGATTCCCTTTTAATCACTTTGCAAAAACCTTGCATTAGTGAACCATTGCGAGTGCAAAAGTAGAACAAAAAAATGAATCTGCAAATTTTTTCTCAATTTTTATGTTTTTATTTCATTGGTTGAAAAAAATGTTATAAGTTTGCAAAAAAAATAGAGTAATAACAATTAACAACAACTTTTAAATTTTATCGTATGGACGATTTAATGAATGCTTCAGAAAATCTTGTTGAACAAGATGAAAAGATACAGCAACCTATTGAAGAAAACATTGAACAAGTAATGCAAAACTATCAAACTCTTGATAGAGAGGATTTATTAAAAGAATTTCAAAATTTGCTAAATGCAAATAATTTTGATGTGTTAAAGCAAAGAGCAAGAGCTATTAAGGATATTTTTGATGCAAAGAGTAAAGAGATTTATGCAAAGGCTTTTGAGAAATTCTTGGAAGAAGGTGGAGTAAAGGAAGATTATAAGAGTGAATTAGATCAATTAGATATAGACTTCCGTAAACTATATGGTGAGTATAGGGAAAGAAGACAAAAATATTTGGAAAAACAAGAACAAGATAAGATAGATAATTTAGAAAAGAAGAAAGCTGTTCTTGAAGAATTGAGAGTGTTGTTGCAACAAGAGGGTTCTTTAAAGGAAATATACGATACGTTTAATCAATTGCAAACAAAGTGGAAAGAAATTGGAGCAGTGCCACGCTCAGAGGCTAATTCTTTGTGGGAAAGCTATCATTTCTTGATAGAAAAGTTCTATGATAAGGTGAAAATCAATAGAGAGCTTTTGGAAATTGGAATGAAAAAGAAGATTGCTCTTTGTGAAAGAGTAGAGGGGCTTTTGTTGGAGTCTTCAATTAATGATTCTTTCCGTCAGTTGCAAGAATGTCATCAGTTATGGAAAGAAATAGGAAGGGTGTCTGCTGATAAGAGTGATGAGATTTGGGAGAGATTTAAAAAGGCATCAGATGCTGTGAATAAACGTTGTCAAGAACATTACGAGAAAATAAGAGAAGAACAAAATAATAACCTTTTGGCAAAAAAGGCTTTGTGTGATAAACTTGAAGAATTGTTGAAGACTGAACTTTTAACAGTTAAGGATTGGACAGAGGCTACAACAAAGGTTAATGAATTGTTTGATTTATGGAAGACTATTGGTCCTGTGCCAAAAGAAGAGAATGAAAATATTTGGAATAGATTTAAAAAACCAATAGATAAGTTCTACGAAGATAAGAAAGAGGCTTTTGTTAAAATGAAAGAGTCGCAAGATGAAAATTATCAAAAGAAGGTAGAGCTTTGTCTTCAAGCTGAGGTGATTGCGGAAAGAAACGATTGGAAAAGAGCAACAGAGGATTTACTAAAACTACAAGCAGAATGGAAAGAGGTTGGTTATGTTGCAAAAAAACAATCTGATAAATTGTGGTTGCGTTTTCGTGAGGCATGTGATAAATTCTTTGAAAGAAAATCACAAGATTATCAAAACCGTAAGGACAGTGAAAGCGAAAATATAGCAAAGAAAGAGGCTTTGATTCAAGCTGTGAAGGAGTTTTCTTTTACCGAAGATAAACAACATAATTTAGATGTTATTAAAGATTTTCAACGTCAATGGTCAGAGGTAGGTTATGTTTCAACAAATGAAAGAAATCGTTTGTATGCAGAGTTTCGTAAGGCTATCGATGCTCATTTTGATAAACTTCAATCGGATTCTATTGAATCTAATTTGAATAATTTTAAAATGAAGTTGGATTCTTCTGATGGTAAGAGAAATATTTCAAGAGAAAAGAAAGAGTTTTTAGATCAAATTCAAAAGTTGCAAAATGATTTGAATGTTTGGGAAAATAATCTTGGATTTTTGGCAAGTAGCAAACAGGCAGATTTATTAAAAGCTGAATTTGATAAGAAAATAGAAAAAGCAAAATCGGAAATTCAACTTCTAAAAGCAAAGGTAAAATTGCTCGAAGAAACTGAAAAAAATAAAAATGAATAATTTTTTGAGATTTTGTCTTGCTATTTGAGATAAATGTAGTATCTTTGCAAACCGAAATTTAAAATAATGTTTAACAACCCGTTTGGTGAAAATGGGCCGAACGGCAAAAAAAATTAAGAAATGAAAAAAGATATTCATCCAAAAACTTACAGACTTTGTGCTTTTAAGGATATGTCTAATGAACAAGTGTTCATAACAAGAAGTTGTGCTGCTTCAAGAGAAGAAATAGAAATAGATGGTGTTAGCTACCCTCTTATCAAAATGGAAATCTCTAATACATCTCACCCTTTCTTTACAGGTAAGGTGAAATTAGTTGACACAGCAGGACGTGTAGATAAGTTTATGAATAAATATAAAAATAGAAAAACTGTCTTAAAGTAATTTTTTGATAGTTGATTTATCAAAAAAACGTTCTACACTGAAAAGTTAGAACGTTTTTTTGTATTTTTGTAGCGTAATAATATTTTGTAAATTAAAAACCAAGAAGACTATGAATTATATTTTGTTTGATGCATCAAGAGATTCGTTAAAACCGTTGACTTATATTAGACCTGTTTGTGATATAAGAATAGGTATTTTGACTATTAGAGAAAAATGGGAAAAATATTTAGGGGATAAGACTTCTACGATAACAGAGAATTATTTGTCTGCTAAGTATCCAACTGCTCATTCGGAAGAAATGATGCTTATTAATGGTTCTATTTGTCCGACTCCAAGTTTGGTGGAAGAAATTAAAAACTTGAAAGTAGGGCAAGCTTTGGTTAGTGGCAATAATGTTATTGCGATGTATAAAACAAAAGAACAATTCCTATCAGATGAAGATTCTACGCAAGAGGTTAGCTTTGAAGGAGAGTTTATAAAGATAACTAATCCTTGGGATATTTTTGCTTTGAATGATAAGGCTTTAAGAGAGGATTTTAAATTGTTGACTCAAGGAAGAAAGTCAGCTGCTTTGAGTGATACTAATAGGGTTCTTGGTAAGGAAAATATATTTGTGGAAGAAGGAGCGGAGGTTGAATTTGCTGTTTTGAATGCAAAGGAAGGTCCAATCTACATTGGAAAAGATGCTCAAATAATGGAAGGTAGTGTAGTAAGAGGTCCGTTTGCTATGTGTGAGCATTCTGTTTTGAAAATGGCATCTAAGATTTATGGAGCTACAACTTTGGGACCATACGTTAAGGTTGGTGGTGAGGTGTCTAATGTTGTGATTTTTGGATATAGTAATAAGGCTCATGATGGATTTATTGGAAATTCGGTTATAGGTGAGTGGTGTAATATTGGTGCGGATACAAATGCTTCAAATCTTAAAAATACGTATGAAGAGGTTAGACTTTGGAGTATAGAGCAAAATACTTTTGTGCCAACAGGTCAAACATTCTGTGGAACTATTATGGGTGATCATTCTAAGTGTGGTATAAATACTATGTTCAATACAGGAACGGTTGTAGGTGTTAGTTCTAATATTTACGGTCATGGTTATCAAAGAAATTTTATTCCATCTTTTGTTTGGGGTGGAACAGCTGGTTTGAAAGTCTTTGATATTGATAAGGCAATTCAGGTTGCAGAAAAAATGTATCAAAGAAGAAATATTGAAATGTCTGACTTGGATAAGGATATACTAATTAATGTCTATAAACAAACGTTAAAAAATAAGAGGTTAAGATAATGTTTAATAAAGATTTGGATAATTTGACAGCAGTGATGGGGGGTGGGGAACCTGAAATAATACCTTTATTAACAGAAGAAAATGTAAAGGATTTAGCTGTTTCTGAATTGCCAGAATTGTTGCCGATTTTACCTTTAAGAGGCAATGTGTTTTTCCCGGGAGTAATTATTCCAATAACAGCAGGAAGAGAAAAATCAATAAAACTTATAAAAACTGCCTATAAGACTAAACAAATAATAGGGGTTGTTGCTCAAAAGTCAGTAAAGATTGATGATCCTGAAAATTCAGATTTATATAAAGTAGGAACATTGGCTAAGGTTGTTAAAACTCTTAATATGCCTGATGGTACTACTATGGTAATTCTTCAAGGTTTGGATAGATTTTCTCTTGAAGAACTTCTGCAAACAGAACCTTATTGGCTTGGTAAAGGAAAGGAATATCCAGATAAAGCAAAGGATTTGCCAGAAAATTATATGGCAATTGCAGAGGCTGTTAGGGATATGTACATAAGACTGTTGAAAATGGTGCCTAATATGCCAACTGATCCAAGTTTTGCTATACAAAATATAGAAAACCCTTATTTCTTATTAAACTATGTCGCAGCTCATTTAGATATTTCTGTAACTGAAAAACAGAAATTATTGGAGATGAATAGCTTTGCTAAAAGAGCAAATAAAGTCTTATCTGTTTTGACCAAGGAAATGGAACTTCAAAAATTGAAATTAGAAATTCAAAAGAAAGTTTCATCTGATATGGATAAGCAACAAAGGGATTTTTTGCTTACCCAACAATTAAAAACTATTCAAGAAGAATTAGGTGGTTCGCCAAGTGATTTGGAAATAGAAGAACTCAGAAAAAAATCTAAAACAAAGAAATGGTCAAAAGAAGTTTCTGAGATTTTTGAAAAAGAAATTAGAAAATTATCTAATATGCACGCAAGTTCTCCTGAGTATTCCATTCAGTTGAACTATTTGAATTTCATGATAGAACTTCCATGGAATGATTTTACAAATGATAATTTTGATTTAGATAAAGCAAGGAAGATATTAGATGCAGATCATTATGGATTGGAAAAAGTAAAGGAGAGAATATTAGAATATCTTGCGGTTTTGAAACTAAAAGGTAATATGAAATCTCCTGTTTTATGCTTTGTAGGTCCTCCGGGTGTGGGAAAAACTTCTTTGGGAAAAAGTATTGCAAAGGCAATTGGACGTAATTATGTAAGAGTTGCCTTAGGGGGATTGAGCGATGAGAGTGAAATAAGAGGACATAGAAGAACTTACATAGGAGCAATGCCAGGTAGAATATTGAAATCTATTACAAAGTCAAAGAGTTCAAATCCTGTCTTTGTGTTAGATGAAATAGATAAAGTAATGGGAATGAGTTCTCATGGCGATCCTGCCTCAGCAATGTTAGAAGTCTTAGACCCAGAACAAAATACAGCTTTTCATGATAATTATTTAGATATAGATTACGACCTTTCAAATGTGCTTTTTATTGCAACTGCAAATAGTTTGTCTAATGTACACCCTGCATTGATTGATAGAATGGAAGTAATAAATGTTTCAGGCTACATAGAAGAAGAAAAACAAATGATAGCAACAAAACATTTACTTCCAAAACAATTATCTGAGCATGGTTTAATGAAAAAACATCTTTCTCTTTCAATAGATGCAATTTCAACTATAATAAATGAATATACAAGAGAGTCTGGTGTTCGTCAATTAGATAAAGTCATAGCAAAGGTTGTTAGACATAGAGCTGTGCAAGTAGTAAAAGAAGAATCTTATCAAAAAAATATAAAGCCAAGTGATTTATCTGAAATATTAGGATTGCCAATAGCTTCTCATAACCTTCACTTAGAAGAAGATATGATAGGAGTTGTAACGGGTTTAGCTTGGACTTCTGTTGGAGGGGAGATACTTTTCATTGAAGCAAGTAAAGGAAAAGGTAAAGGTAATATCAATCTAACAGGAAATCTTGGCAATGTGATGAAAGAATCTGCAACCTTGGCATACGAATACATAAAATCAAATGCAGAAGAATTAGGATTGGGTAGTGAGGATTTTGAAAATCAAGATATTTATCTTCACGTTCCAGAGGGAGCAACTCCAAAAGATGGTCCAAGTGCAGGAATCACTATGTTTACTGCAATATATAGTTTGTTTAGTGGAAGAAAGGTTAATTCTAAATTTGCAATGACAGGGGAAATTACTCTAAGAGGATTGGTTTTGCCTGTTGGTGGAATAAAAGAAAAAATACTTGCAGCAAAAAGAGCAAAGATTACAGACATTATTCTTTCTGAAAGCAATAGAAAAGATATAGAAGACATAAATTCCCAATACTTAGAAGGATTGAATTTCCATTATGTAAAAACAATGAATCAAATTCCTGATTTGGTTTTAGAGAAATAGAATATGGATATAAAACAAATAAAAAAAGACTTTCCAATTTTGGATATAAAGGTAAATAATAAACCACTTATTTATCTTGATAATGCAGCAACTACACAAAAACCTATTCAAGTTATAGAAGCTATATCAGACTATTATAAGAACTACAATGCAAATGTTCATCGTGGAGTTCACACTCTAAGTCAAATTGCAACCGATAAGTTTGAAGCAGTTAGAGAACAAATAAAGAATTTCATCAACGCAAAAGAAAGTTCGGAAATTATTTATACAAGAGGAACAACAGAAAGTATAAATCTTTTAGCATCAAGTCTTTCTTATCAATTAGAAGAAGATGATGAAATAATTATTTCAGAATCGGAACATCATTCAAACATAGTTCCTTGGCAAATAGCTTGTGAGAGAACAAAAGCAAAACTTAAAGTTCTACCAATAAAAGATGATGGTACTTATGAAGTAGAAAAATTAGAAACACTTCTAAGTGATAAGACAAGAATAGTATCTCTTGCACAAGTATCAAACTCGCTCGGAATAATTCATAGAATTAAAGAAATAATTCAAAGAATTTTAGAAAAAAATCAAAGAAAAAAAGAAAAAAATCAAAGAAAAATTTTGACCATTGTTGATGGTGCACAAGCCGTAGCTCATTTAAAGGTAGATGTACAAGACTTGGGCTGTGATTTCTATTGCTTTTCAGCTCATAAAATCTATGCTCCAATGGGAATAGGAGTAGTTTATGGAAGAAAAGAACTCTTAGAAGAAATGCACCCTTATCAAGCAGGAGGTGAAATGATAAAAGAAGTAACCTTTGCAAAAACAACTTATAATGTATCACCATATCGTTTTGAAGCAGGTACACCTTCTGTTGCCGATGTAATAGGATTTGGAAAAGCCTTAGAATATATCAATCAATTAGGAATGGAAAATATTATTGCTCACGAGGATAAAATTATGCAATATGCAACCGAGCAATTAGAAACCATAGATGGAGTTAGAATAATAGGTAACGCCAAAGAAAAAGCAGGCGCAATTTCATTCCTTGTTGCAAATTCCCATCCATTTGATGTAGGAACGCTTTTAGATCAAATGGGAATAGCAATTAGAACAGGTCATCATTGTGCTCAACCTGTAATGCAACATTATAATATACCAGGAACGGCAAGAGCTTCCTTTGCTCTATATACCGATTTTGAAGATATAGACATCTTTATCAATTCATTGAAAAGAGTTGCCGCAATGCTTCAATAGAGAAAAGCCGAATATTTATGGCAGAGAACTATCTTACTATCAATAAAGCAGTAGAAAGTATTTATAAAGAAAAGGGGAGTAAATTTCTCTCCTTTCTTTATCCTGTTACTTCGGTAGATGAGGTTAAGGAATATTTAACTCAGTTGAAAAAAAAATATTATGACGCAACACATCATTGCTATGCCTATATAATAGGTGCAGATAAAGAACAATTTAGAATGAATGATGATGGCGAACCTTCCTCAACCGCAGGTAAACCAATATACGGACAATTACAATCCAATAATCTAACAAATGTATTATTAGTTGTAGTTAGATATTTTGGAGGAACAAAATTAGGAGTAAGTGGTTTAATAAAAGCCTATAAAGAATCCTCAGCCGAATGTATAGCCCTTGCAGAAATAGTTGAAAGACAAGTAAAAAATAAATACAATATTTATTTTGCATACGAGGATATGAATGTGGTAATGAATATATTAAAGCAAAATAATGCCGAGCAAAAGAATCAAATTTTTGATCTTAATTGTCAAATAGAAGTTTTGATTGAAAAAAGAAACGTTACTAAATTTGAAAATTCATTTCCACCAAATACAACCATAACTTTGGAATTTATTTCAGAAGAATAAAGAACAACTTTTTTGCTTTTTAACAATAAAAGTGTTGAAAAAAAAGTGTAAAAGATTTTTTTTTGTCAAAAAAATTCTCTAAGGGGGTAAAAAGGGAGTATTTTATAGCTTGAAACTTTAAATCTATGTATTAATGAGCCATTTAGATAAAAAATGGGTTTTGATTACGAAAAATGACATCGAAAAATTGAAAATTTTATAATAAAAACAAACGAATAAACCAAAAAAAAATAGATTTTATTTTAAAGAAATAAGCACGTAATTTTGCTGAGCGAAAAAAACAAAAATAGGACTAAGTTTTAGAATTAGGATATGAAAAAGGATTGTAAACAAGTTTGGGAAAATTGTTTGAACTTTATTAAAGATAACATAACAGACAAGAAGTTATTTGACACTTGGTTTAAACCATTGGAGCCTTTAAAGTTAGAGGAAGATGTATTGACTTTAAAAGTTCCAAGTATGTTCTTTTATGAATTTATAGAAGAAAACTACATTGATGTACTAAAACTATCTATAAGAAAAGAATTAGGAAACAACGCACAACTTCTTTACTCTGTTGTATTAGACACAGGCATAAAAAGCACAAGTGGCAACTCTGTATTACCTTCAAACAATATATCTGCAACACATAATTTTGCACAAAACATACCTGTAAACATAGAAGCACAAGCAAAAGATTTGCCAAATCCTTTTGTTATACCAGGACTTAGAAAAGTAAAGGTAAATTCTCAGCTAAACGAGAACTATTCTTTTGATAACTTTGTAGAAGGTAAATGCAATCAACTTGCACGCTCAGCAGGATATGCCGTAGCACAGAACCCAGGAAAAACAGCCTTCAATCCATTATTCATACACGGCTCAGTAGGACTTGGAAAAACACATTTACTACACGCGATAGGCCTTGAAACAAAAAGACGTTTTCCCGAAAAAACAGTATTGTATATAAGTGCGGAGCAATTCTTTCAACAATTTGTAGAAAGCACTAAAAATAATACAAGAAATGACTTTTTACAATTCTATCAAATGATGATAGATGTATTAATCATTGACGATATACAATTCTTTGCCAATAAAACAGGTACACAAGAAGTATTCTTTCAAATATTCAACGGACTTCATTCAGCAAATAAACAATTAATCATTACATCGGATAAATCACCTGCTGAACTCTCAGGATTGGAACAAAGAGTTATATCTCGTTTAAAATGGGGATTAAGTGCAGACTTACAAATGCCTGATGCACAAACAAGAATAGAGATAATAGAGAAAAAACTCTTTAAAGATGGAATCTCAATGCCGAAGGACGTTATAGAATATTTGGCATACAATATAAATTCAAGTGTAAGAGAATTAGAAGGAGCCCTAATCTCTCTTATGGCACGCTCTTCAATTTCAAAACAAGACATAACTTTGGATTTAGCCAAAGATATGATTGATAAATTCGTTAAAAGCAACACAAAAGAAATATCAATAGAATACATACAAAAAGTAGTATGTGATTATTTCAAGATACCGGTTGAAACGATGCTATCAAAAACAAGAAAAGGAGAAGTTGTAGCAGCAAGACACATATCAATGTTTCTTTCACGCAAACACACTCAATCATCTTTGGCAGCAATAGGAAGTAAATGTGGCAATAAAGATCACGCAACAGTGTTACACGCTTGTCGTTCGGTACAAAATAGTTGCGAAACAGACAAACAATTTAGAGCAAATTTAGAAGCAATAGAGAAAAAAATAACAGAGTAAAACAATAGTAAAAACAATATAAAAAGGATTCATTTATGAAAAATGAATCCTTTTTTTCTTATATATTTTGAAGATTAAATCAAATAGTCGTATCTTTGCTCCCAAATAAAACTAAGAAAATAACAATAAAAAAAGATGGATAATTTACTAAAAGTATTAGAAATTGTAGGAGCAATAGGATTGTTCCTTTATGGAATGAAAGTAATGAGCGATGGTCTGCAAAAGATTGCAGGCGACAAGATGAGAAGCATACTTTCAAAAATGACTTCAAACCGTTTCAGCGGAGTATTAACAGGAGCAGGTATTACAACACTTATTCAATCTTCCTCAGCAACAACCGTTATGGTAGTTAGTTTTGTGAATGCAGGGCTATTGAGTTTAACAGGAGCTATTGCCGTTATAATGGGAGCAAATATAGGAACAACAGTAACAGCTTGGATAGTTTCACTTTTAGGATTTAAATTCTCAATTGCGACAATTATTTTTCCTGTAATAGCAATTGCAGCACCTTTTCTATTTATAAAAGGTAAAGAATCAATAGGAGAATTTTTAATAGGCTTTGCCTTATTATTCATGGGTCTTGAAGCCTTGCAATCAGGTATGCCAGATTTCAGACAACCTGAATATTCCTCTGTATTAAGTTTTATAGCATCAATGTCAAATTATGGATACCTATCATATATATTATTTGTATTGATAGGAACTGTGATGACAGTTATAGTACAATCCTCTTCGGCGATGATGGCCGTAACCTTAGTAATGTGTGCACAAGGATTGATAGGTTTTGAAGTAGCAGCCGCATTAGTTTTAGGCGAAAACATAGGAACAACAATTACAGCAAATATTTCAGCCATAATGGCAAATTCCACAGCAAAGAGAGCAGCATTAGCACACTCAGTTTTCAATCTTATAGGAGTAATATGGGCGTTGATTCTTTTCAAACCATTCCTTTACTTAATAGGAGTATTAGTAGAAAATATAGAAGGAGTAAATCCTATGTTAGATGCGGCAGCAGTACCTGTTGCATTATCACTTTTCCATAGCTGTTTCAATATATTAAACACATTAATATTAGTTTGGTTCATTCCTTCAATAGAAAAATTAGTTAATAAATTAATACCAACTAATGAAGAAGAAGAATTTAGACTTAAATTCATACCATCAGGCTTTATGTCAGCAGGAGAATTAAGCATAGAACCAGCCAAACAAGAAATACAAGCATTCTCAAAACGAGTAGTAAGAATGTATGAGTTTATACCAGAATTATTTGATATGAAGGACGACAAGAAATTTGATCAATTAATGGGTAGAACTAAAAAATACGAAGAAATAACCGATAGAATGGAAGTAGAAATAGCAAACTATCTAACAAAAGTATCGGAAAAAGGATTAAGCTTAGGAGCATCACAAGAAATAAGTGCAATGCTTAGAATAGTAGATAACCTTGAAAGCATAGGAGATAGCTGTTATCAATTATCACTTACAATAGAAAGTAAGAACAAACAAAATATTTGGTTTACAGAAGATATGAAAGACAAACTACAAAAGATGTTCTCAATGGTAAGAGAAGCAGTTTTGGAGATGAATGACAACCTTTCAGAAAACTATCACAACGTATCATCTGCAAGAGCCAAAGAAATAGAACAAAGAATAAACGAATTTAGAGATCAATTAAGAGCAGAGCATACAGAAGCAGTAAAACAAAACGAATATTCATATCAAACAGGAATTTCATACAGTACTTTGTATGCACAATGTGAAAAATTAGCAGACTTTGCAATAAACATAACAGAAGCAATAGATAAAATAAAAAAATAATAACAATGAAATTTGACGTAATAGTAATAGGTAGCGGTCCGGGAGGATACGTTGCAGCCGTTAGAGCCTCACAATTAGGATTTGCAACAGCAGTTGTAGAAAGAGAAAACTTAGGAGGAATATGCTTAAATTGGGGTTGTATACCTACAAAAGCACTTTTAAAATCAGCACAAGCTTATACATATATGAAACACGCAGCAAACTATGGCATAGACTTAGATGCCACAGCTGCAAAGCCAAATATGGAAGCAATAGTTGAACGTTCGCGCACCGTAGCAACCAATATGCGAAAGGGAGTTGAACACCTAATGCAAAAAAACAACATTACAGTAATAGAAGGCGAAGGAAGACTAAACGCAAACAAACAAGTAGTTGTTAAAAAAGCAGACGGACAAGAAGAAATCTATGAAGCAACACATATAATCCTTGCAACCGGAGCACGTTCACGCAATTTACCAAATATGCCACAAGACGGCAAGAAAATTATCGGCTATCGCCAAGCCATGACCCTAAAAGAACAACCAGAAAGCATGGTTGTAGTAGGCTCAGGAGCGATAGGAAGTGAATTTGCTCATTTCTACCAATCATTAGGCACACAAGTAACACTTGTAGAGTATATGCCAAACATTGTTCCTAATGAAGACGAAGAAGTAAGTTCAACTTTACAACGTTGCTTTAAGAAAAACGGAATGAAAGTCCTTACATCAACCTCAGTAGATAGCGTTGATACAAGCGGAGAAAAATGTTTAGTAAACATAAGTGGTAAAAAAGGACAACAAGTAATAGAATGCGATGTAGTTCTTTCGGCAGTAGGAGTTAGCACCAACATAGAAAACTTAGGATTAGAAGAAGCGGGCGTAAAATTTGAAAGAGGAAAAATAGAAGTAGATGAATACTATCGCACAAATGTAGAAGGCGTTTACGCAATAGGCGACATAGTACACGGACCAGCCTTAGCACACGTTGCAAGTCGTGAAGCAGTAGTATGCGTTGAAAAAATAGCAGGTCAAAACCCAGAAATCGTAAACTATTCTAATATTCCAGGTTGTACATACACAACACCAGAGGTTGCAAGCGTAGGTTTAACAAAAGCAAAAGCAGAAGCCGAAGGAAGAGAAGTAAGAGTAGGCAAATTTATGTATATGGCATCGGGCAAAGCAGCAGCAAGCGGAAACAGAGACGGCTTTGTGAAAGTGGTAATCGATGCAAAAACCGATGAAATCCTTGGTTGCAGTATGATAGGCGATAATGTAACAGAAATGATAGCAGAAATCGTTGTTGCACGTCAAAAAGGATTGAAAGCAGAAGAAGTAGCCTCAACAATTCACCCACATCCAACAATGAGTGAAGCAGTAATGGAAGCCATAGAAGCAGCATATAACAAAGCAATACACGGATAAAAAAATGAAAATAACACAAACCGAACTTCCAGGCCTACTAATAATTGAACCAGACGTTTTTCGCGATGAAAGAGGTTACTTTTGTGAAACCTACAATCAAGGAAAACTCTCACAACTTGGCTTTAACCAAACATTTGTGCAAGATAACGAATCAATGTCTTCAAAAGGAGTTTTGCGAGGCATTCACTTTCAAAAACCACCCTTTGCACAAGCAAAATTAGTTAGAATTATAAAAGGTAGTGTTATTGACTTTGCAGTAGATTTACGTAAAGGCTCGCCAACTTTTGGCAAATATAAAGCAGTGAAATTAGATGCAGAGAAAAAGAATATGCTATATCTTCCAGAAGGATTTGGACACGGATTCCTAAGTTTAGAAGATAACACTGTTTTCTCTTACAAATGCTCTAATTTCTACAACAAAGAATCGGAATCGGGCATACTTTGGTCAGATGAAGACTTAGCAATAGATTGGCAAATTGAAAATCCAATCCTTTCAGACAAAGACAAAATCTTGCCAAAGTTTAAAGATTTTGATTCACCCTTCATTTTTGAGGAAAAATAAATGCTTGAAAAAGCAAAAAGCATACTAAAAAAATATTGGGCTTATGACTCCTTTCGTTCAATTCAAGAACAAGTCATAAGCTCAGTTCTTTTAGGCAATGATACCTTAGCCTTAATGCCAACCGGAGGAGGAAAGAGTATTTGCTATCAAATACCTGCCCTTATGAGTAAAGGAATCTGCATAGTAATTTCTCCTTTAATTTCCCTGATGAAAGACCAAAGCGACTCGCTTGAAAGAAAAGGAATAAAATCATGTTGTCTTAGCGATGAAATTTCCCACAATACACTTGACAATGTGTTAAATAAGGTGATAACAATGAACTATAAATTTCTTTTTATCACACCAGAACGCATAAAAAATCAAGTCTTTCAACACTATCTTTGGAAAATGAAACCTTGTTTGTTTGTAGTAGATGAAGCACACTGCATTTCGGAATGGGGACACGAATTTCGACCAGAATATAGAGAAATATCCTCTCTTAGAGACTACTATCCGCAAGTGCCACTCTTAGCCTTAACCGCAACAGCCACACCTCTTACAATAGAAGACATACAAAGAAATCTTGAATTTAAAAAACTAAATTGTTTACAAGGAAGTTTCAAAAGAGAAAACCTACACTATTTAGTATTTAAAGACAACGACAAAATAGGTAGATGTATAGAAATAATAAAGAAATTTAATAGTTCAGGACTTATATACGTCTCTACCCGAAAGAATGCCATAGTCTATGCCGAAGAACTAAAAAAATATAACCTAAGTGTAGCAGAATACCATGCAGGATTAAGCAACTATGAAAGAAAACAAAGACAAGAAGCTTGGCAAAAAGGAGAATTGAAGGTTATGGTAGCAACAAAAGCCTTTGGAATGGGAATTGACAAACAAGATGTAAGATTTGTAATACACTTAGACCTACCTTCAAGCATAGAAGAGTATTATCAAGAATTAGGAAGAGCCGGAAGAGATGGAAAAGAAGCATACGCAATACTCTATTGGCACGAAAACGATGTAAAAAATCTAAGAAAAAGAGTTGTGATGTCTTATCCGGAAATGGAAAAAATAAAAGAAATCTACAATGCACTTTATTCTCAATACAACATAGCATACTATGATGGCAAAAACTATGAAAAACAATTCACTCTAACCGAATTTTGTTACAAATATCACTTCGATTTCATATCGGTATTCAATACCTTAAAAATACTTTCACGAGAAGGTATATTACTTTATAATCAAAGAGACTATCCTGTTTCAAAAATAAAAATACAATCAAGCGATTTTGAAATAAGAACCATACTAAAAATATCAGACGAATACTCCTCATTACTTGCAACCATATTAAGAATCTGTGGGTGCAATAATTTAGAATACACCTTCATAGAAGAAGAAAAAATAGCCACCTATTTACGTTGGGATAAAGAGAAAGTTGTTCTAAAACTCAAAAGCTTAGAAAAAATGGGTGTAATAACCTACATAAGATTCAAACCTGGAGAATACATAATCTTTCAACAAGAAAGAGTAAAGAAAGAAGAACTCTATATATCCGAAAAAAACTATCAAAGACTCAAAGACTTATCAATTCAAAGAGCAGAAAAAATGATAGATTACTTAGAAAACTCACAATGTAGAGAACAATACATTCACAAATACTTTAATATAGAAACCGAGAAATGCAAAAAATGTGATTTGTGTTGCAATACTCAAACAAAACACTTAACTTTGCAAGAAAAAATCATTAACGCCCTTTTGCAAGGCGAAAAAACAATCTCATATTTTGAAAACAACACAGAATTTCCCGAAGGAGAAAAAGCAATAGACTTTATAAGGCAAATGCTTGATGAAGGAATATTTATATTAAAAAACAATAAAATAAGTTTTAATAAGAAATAAGATCAAATGCACAAAAAACCGTTAATATCAATTATTACAGTTTGTTTTAATTCCGCACGTTTATTGCAACGTACCATTAAATCAGTGCGTAATCAAACCTATACAGAAATAGAATACATCGTAATAGACGGAGCATCAAAAGATAATACCCTTCAACTTATAAAAGAAAATCAAGATATTATCAATTTATGGAGAAGTGAGCCCGATAGTGGTTTGTATTTTGCAATGAATAAAGGCTTAGACCTTGCAAGTGGAGATTATGTCATCTTTATAAATGCAGGAGATATGTTTTACTCTCACGATACCTTAGAAAAAATCTTTTTACACCAAGAAGAATATGCCGATATTTACTATGGAAATACAATGATTCTTGCAGAAAACCTCAAAGAATTAGGAAGCAGAAGACTCACTCCACCAAAACATCTAACAAAAAACTCATTTCGTTGGGGAATGACAGTGTGTCATCAATCCATATTCATAAAACGTAGCATTGCACCAAAGTATGACACCTCTTATCGCATAACAGCCGACTATGATTGGGTGCTTACCTCAATAGAAAACGCAAAAAAAATAGTAAATACCAAAATTTATATCTCTAAATTCCTATCAGGAGGCCTAAGTAGTAAGCACGTAGTAAAAGCCAACAAAGAAAGATACAAAATTATGTGCAAACACTACGGCACAATAACAGCCCTATGGTATAATTTCCTAATGCTTTTTCGCCTGATTATCACATACATAAGAAAAGGCAGACTTTAAGCAAAAAAAAACAAAGAAAAAATAAAAAAAATCAAAGAAAAATTAAATTTTTTCTTTGATTTTTTTTATTTTTTCTTAGAAAAATTCTACCTTTGTAAAAACAATAATTTTTAAGATGAAAAGAGTAGTATTTTTTATTTGTTTTTTAATGTTTTTGGGTGGTATAAACGCTCAAACTCTTACTGAAAATGGACTTGTTTTTAGCGTTATAGAAGGTACAAGTCAAGTTAGTGTAAAGGGAATTAGAGGTTCGCTTTCGGAAAATCTTGTTATTCCAACTACTGTTGAAATAAAAGGAAAAACATATTTAGTTTCTCTTATTGAAGAAGAGGGTTTTTATATGTGTAGCGAAGTGAAAAAGATTACTTTTCCTAATTGCTTAATTAGAATTGGTAAACGTGCTTTTTATATGTGTAATGGACTTGTGGATTTAGCTCTTCCGCAATCTGTTGCCTATATTGAAAAGGAGGCTTTCTTTATGTGTAAGTCCTTATATACTATTTCGCTTCCATCTTCCTTAAAGTCAATAGAGGAACGTTGTTTTTGGTCTTGCTCGTCTTTGAGTTTTGTGAAAATTCCCGATAATGTGAAGTCCATAGATAGAGAAGCGTTTTTTGGTTGTAGTGCATTGAGTTCGGTAGAGTTTAATCAAGGCTTAGAAGCTATTGATCGCTTAGCGTTTGGTAATTGTTTTGCATTAATGGAACTTTCTTTACCAAAGAGTTTAGTTGTAGTTGGCGATCAGGCTTTTTGGAGTTGCTCGTCTTTGCAAAGTGTTAATTTTTCACCTTTTATAGCAAAAATAGGCGATAGTGCATTTGGACAATGCAAGGAATTGAAAGAGGTTGATATTCCTGCAAAAGATGTTGTCTTAGGTAAAGATGTATTTGAATTTTGTGAAAGTTTAGAGTATTATAAAGTAGGTAAAAAATACATTAAACTACAAAAGGTTTACTAAATTATATAGAGCTAATTCATAACCTTTGATTCCAAATCCAAAAAGGCTTCCTTTACAAACGGGAGAAAGGAAAGATTTGTGTCTAAACTCCTCTCGTGCTAATATGTTGCTGATGTGAACCTCTATAACAGGAGCTTTTATTGCTGAAATAGCATCTGCAATTGCAATAGAGGTGTGAGTGTAAGCTCCTGCATTGATTATTATTCCGTCTTTTGAAGAGTCTTTTTGTATTTGTGTTACAATTTCTCCTTCAACGTTTGATTGAAAATAAGATATGTTTACATTAGGAAACCTTTTCTTTAACACTTCAAGATATTCCTCAAAAGTCTCAGAGCCATATATTGCAACTTCTCTTTGTCCTAAAAGATTTAGATTAGGACCGTTAATTATACTTATTTCTTTCACGATGTTTAAAATCTCTATTTAATATAATTTTGTCTTTACTTATAAGAAAAAGTGTTGGGACTGTCCAAATATAACTCTTTGTTATAGGCTCGCAGTCCTCACAGTAAGAATTTATCCAATTTTCTGGCATTTGCTCTTTATATTCTTGCCAAAGAGAGAGCTCAACCTCAGGAGCAACGGCAAGAATTGTCAATTGTTTTTGCTCAATTAAGGAGTTGAGTTTTTTTGACTTTGCCATTTTCTTTTTTAACGCTTGACAATCCTCACATTCCGGGCTATAAAAAACCACTAACACATTTGTATTTTTCTCTTCTAAGAGTTTGTATAAATCACTCTTTCCATTTTCGTTTAGAAACGAAAAATTAACTGCCGTATCGCCAATTTGATTGTCGTTTTCTTTGTCAAAGGATTGAGAAAACAAAGAATTGAATGCTAAACAACAAAAAAAATAAGCAATTATTCTAAGACTAATGTTTCGCATTTTGCAGGTATATGAACGTTATTATAACCTCTTTCTCTTAAAGTATTAGCAAAATTTTCTTGTGTTTTGCTTTCTCCGTGTACAAGAATTAGTTTTTTGATTTTCTCTTTGTCTTGACAGCCCAAGAAACGAATCAATTCCTCGTAATCGGCGTGTGCAGAATAAGAATCAATATTTCTTACCTCTGCTTTCACATAATAGCCGTGTCCGAAAATGGAAACGTTCTTATCTCCTCTAAGAATTTTATGTCCAAGCGTAGTTGGAGCACAATATCCTACACCTAAAATTGTTGTTCGAGGGTTTTCTATGTTGTTTGCAATGTGATGCTTAATTCTTCCTGCCTCCATCATACCAGAAGCAGAGATAATTATGCAAGGAGTCTTAGTTGAGTTGAGTCTTTTACTCTCTTCTGTGCTGCGAACATAATGTAGTTTTTCAAATCCAAACGGATCGGGATCGGTCTTCATAAATTCTTTCATCTCATCATTGAAACATTCCGAGTGAATACGCATTATGTTTGTTGCGTTAAGGCTTAAAGGACTATCAACATAGACATCAATCATTGGAAGCAAGCCTTTTTCCCACAATTTATTGAGAGCAAAAATAATTTCTTGTGCTCGCCCTATTGCAAAGGAAGGAATAAGAAGTTTTCCTTTCTTTTTGCAACAAGTATCTATAACTGCCTTCAATAATTCTTCTTCGCTCTTATCAATATCGTTATGAAGTCTATCTCCGTAGGTCGATTCTATAATTATATAGTCAGCTTGTTCAAAAGGTTGTGGAGTTCTAAGAATTCTTTTTTGATAACGTCCAACGTCTCCTGTAAATGCAATCTTTATTTCTTTACCATCTTCCTTTATTGTTATGTTGCAAGTTGCACTTCCAAGGATATGACCATTGTCGGTAAACTTTAAAGTAATATCTTCATCTATAAAAATTCTTTTTCCATAAGGAGCCGACACAAAATAATTCATTGCCTCTTGTGCATCGGCAGTTGTGTAAATTGGTTCAACAGCTTCTAAATTTTGTCTTGCACGTTTCTTGTTGAAAGTGCGAGTATCTAACTCTTGAATGCCAGCTGAATCCACAAGCATAATAGAACACATATCTCTTGTGGCAGGAGTAGAATATATTGTGCCTTTAAAACCCAATTTTACTATGTAAGGAATTAGCCCCGAGTGATCTATATGAGGGTGAGAAAGGATTAAATAATCTATATCTTCGGGATTGAAACCTAAATCACGGTTCAAAGCATCAGTTTCCAATCCTTTACCTTGATACATTCCACAATCCAAAAGTATTTTTTTGCCCTTATTAGTTGTAATCAAATGTTTACTGCCTGTAACTTCCTTTGCAGCACCTAAAAATTGTATTTTCATATCCTTTCTCTTTGTAATTTATGGCAAAGATACAATAAAGAAATGAAAAGAGTTTAGTAAAAAGGTTTTTTTCTTAGAAATATTTGAACAAAATCTTATTTAATTCCCAATAAAATAAATAACTTTGCAGTAAGTTTAATATTGTGATTAGAAATGGCTAAGAAAACAAAAGAAGAAGTGCTAAATCTTGAAAATATTCTTTTCAAGTGTAGGGATATACTTAGACAAGCAAAGAATTCTGGTTCGTTCTTTGAAAAGCGTGATATGATGCTAACGCTCGTGTTTCTTCGTTTTATTGGAGAAAAATATGAAGATGGAGTGTTTACGCTTCGTCAGCAACTCATTGAGCAAGGTTTAGATCCTGATGATGAAGAAATAATAAAGGCTTTTTTTGATGATGCAACATTCGCAGATGGAACTTTTGATTTGCCACAAGAAGCACGTTGGTCAACTATTATAAATACAGCAGCACCACAATTGAATGTGGCACTTGATACAGCTTTACGTAGCATTGGAGAAACAAACCCTACATTGAAAGGTTGTTTTGTAGAAGGTACATTCACGCAACGCAATCTTGGTGCTAATGATATTAAGAAGATTGTTGATGAAGTTAATAAAATTAGCCACAAGACTTTTGGAGAAGAGAAAGACTTGATAGGTCGTGTGTATGAATACTTCTTGAAAGAGTTTGCCGTTAATGCAACTAAGGAGGAAGGAGAATTTTATACACCTCATGACGTTGTTCAACTCATTGCAACAGTTATAGAACCTTTTGATGGTATGCTTTACGATCCTTGTTGTGGTTCGGGAGGAATGTTTATTCAAAGTACAGACTTGGTGAAAGCCAAACAAGGTGATATTAGTCGTATCAATGTGTATGGACAAGAAAAAGAAGCTGCAACATACCGATTGGCTAAGATGAATCTTGCTTTACGAGGTATAAGTCATAATTTGGGCTCTGAAAGCGATTCTACTTTTACTAATGATTTGCATAAAGGTATTTATTTTGATTATATAATGGCTAACCCTCCTTTCAATTTGAAAGGTTGGTATAATGATAATCTTAAAAACGATTCAAGATGGACAGATTACACTACGCCTCCGGAAAGCAATGCTAATTATGCGTGGATATTACATATGCTTTCACATTTAAAGCCTATTTCTGGTGTAGCAGGTTTCTTGTTGGCTAATGGTGCTCTTGGTGATACTGATGCACTTGAAATACGTAAGAAATTGATTGAGAATGATAAGGTGGAAGCGATTATTATTTTGCCAAGAGAGCTTTTTATCACTACTGATATTAGTGTTACGTTTTGGATTCTTAATCAAAATAAAAAAGGAGGGAAGTATCACGGTCGTCAATTGAGAAATCGTGAACACGAAATCCTCTTTATGGATTTACGTCAATGGACAGAAAACCCAGTCAAGGGCGAACAAAAGAAAAAAGTTCAACTTACTACTGAGCAGATTCAACGTGTAGCAGAAATTTATCATCAATGGCAATCCGAAGGAGTAGATGGAAAGAATTTTGCTGTACCTGAATTATATAGAAGTGTTGGTATAGAAGAAATAGAGGCAAATAATTGGACTTTGGTACCAAGTAAGTATATTGAATTTATTGATCATGATTTGGAAATAGACTATTCTAAGGAAATGACTCGCATACAACAAGAGATGAAAGAGTTAATGCAAAGAGAAAAAGAATCTCAGAAGATGCTTGAAGATGCTTTTAAAGGAATTGGTTATGGAATTGAATAAGGATAGAGCTATGAAAGAGAGCAAAAATACAGAAATGCCATCATTTGTATATCGAGATAGTATGACTGCCAACAAAGAATACGTAGAATGGTTGTCGGATGTAAAAACTCGTTTCCGTCAGTGCCAGATAAAAGCAGCCATTCGTGTGAATACAACAATACTTGAATTGTATTGGAGTATTGGTAGGGACTTGGTTGCATTGCGTGCCGAAGAACGTTGGGGCGCCGGTGTGGTGAAACAGTTTGCTCTCGATATGCGGCAGGCTTTTTCTGATATTACAGGCTTTTCTCTCACCAATGTGAAATACATGAAGCGTTGGTATCTGTTTTACAATGAACAAGATGCAAAAAGTCAACGAGTCGTTGACCAATTAGGAATGCCGGAAATTTTTGGTCAAGTTCCATGGGGACAGCATATTGATATTATCTCAAACTGCAATTCCATTGATGAAGCTTTTTTCTACATCAGAAAGGTTGTAGAAAACGGATGGTCACGCCCAGTTCTGAATGCAAACATAGATGCTAACCTGTTTCAAAATCAAGGTTCTGCAATTACGAATTTCGATACGACGTTACCAATATCTCAGAGCGAATTGGCTAAGGAATTATTGAAGAAGGAATATGACTTGAGTTTCATAACGGCCGAGGAAGTGAAAAAGGAAAAAGACTTGGAAAATGCTTTGGCTAATAATATCACAGAATTTCTCTTAGAATTGGGTCGCGGATTCTCTTACGTGGGACGGCAAATGGAATTGCAGATGCCTGGAGGTCAGACATATTTCCCTGATTTGGTGTTTTATCATATTCCTCAGCACAGATATGTTGTTGTAGAACTGAAAGCTGTTAAGTTCATCCCAGAGTTTGCAGGTAAACTCAATTTTTATGTTACGGCAGCAGATAAATTGTTGCGTGGCGAAGGAGATAATCCTTCAGTAGGTCTGCTTATTTGCAAATCCACAGATAAAACCATTGTAGAATGGTCGTTGCAAGATATTCAAAAACCTTTGGGAGTTGCTTCTTATCAGTTGCAAGAAGTAGTCGAACGTACTATTGCAGAATTGGAAAATATGAAAAAGCATGAGATTGAAGAAATATAAATTGGGAGAACTGGTAGAATTATGCGATGAGTGTAACTCTTATGGTTATACTAACTTTTACGGATTGAATATCAATAAAGAATTTATGCCAACTTGGGCTAATACGGAAGGACTTGACGAATCGAAGTATAAAGTAGTTAGGAAAAAACGTTTTGTGTTTAGTGGAATGCAGACAGGAAGAGATGAATGTATTAGAATAAGCATGTATAATGGTGAAGAGCCTATAATTGTTTCCCCTGCTTATACGACTTTTGAGGTAACAAGAGAAGACCTTGTTCTTTCAGAGTATTTTTTCATGCTTTTCATGTCAAAAGAAAAAGATCGTTTTGGAGCTTTTTGTAGTGATGGAAGTATTCGTTCAAACTTGGATTGGGAGCGTTTTTGTGATATCGACATCACCCTTCCTTCTATTGAACAGCAACGCAAATACGTTGATGTTTATTTAGCTCTCCAAAACAATCTTGCTGTTTATCAAAGTAAGGTTGAAGAATTGAAACTTGTTTGTGATGGGTATATTGAGGAGTTGAGAAGAAAATCTTCTACTATGAAAATTCCAATGGTACGTATTGGCGATTATATCACTAAACGTCTTGAAAAAAATAGTGATGGATTTATCAAATTGGAACAAGGAATTAATATTCAAAAACAATTTATAACTCCACAACGCTCTAATTCCAATTTGTATGGTAGGAGAATTGTTAGAAACGGAGACTTTGCATATTGTACTCAGCTAAATAATGAAAACGTTGCTATTGCCTACAGAGAAGAGGAAGATTGTGTTGTATCATCTGTTTATGATATTTTTTATATTAAAGATGAGAGTGTGTTATTCCCATTGTACTTAATGCTGTGGTTTAGAAGGTCTGAATTTGGAAGATGTGTGTATAGATTGTCAACAGGTACTTCATACGAATTTCTTAGTTATGAAGACTTATCAGACTATAAGATACCTTTGCCTAATATTACTATTCAAAAGGAAATAGCAAATATATACAAGTGTTATATTGAACGTCAACGCATAGCCGAAGCACTCAAAGAACAAATCAATAATATATGCCCTGTGTTGATTCGGGGAAGTTTAACAGAGTAAAAAAGAAAATAATTATGGATATCAGAGAAAAACATATACTTGCACATGAAATAGAGGATTCCATACAAGATGCAATAAAAGACTTAACTCAACATCAAGAACCAGATTATATTGCAGCTTTGACAACTGGTTTTGTAAAGTCTTTACCGGGAATACTAAATGAAACAATAAAAGGCATGAATTTCCAAGTCGGCGGTTGCTTTATACACCAAAAGCCTTTGGCAAAATTCATTAAAGCTCCATATAACAAACTAAAATCCCCTGAAATTGGAGATTTGCTAATTGTGTATAAACAAATCAAAAATAACGAGGTTATGTTTAATGCATTATTGATGCAGGCAAAAAAGAACAACAAACCTTGGGGTATGACTTATATACCCGCAAATGATCATCAACTTACACTATATACTAAATGGCCAAGATTTGAATATTGGAAAGCTGGATCGTTAAATGGCCAAAAAAGAAGTGTTAATCCAAAAACATGTACTCCTGGTGCACAATATTTACTTATTGAAGAAAATAATCCGCCACATTATGTAAAGTTTTATACGGCACCTTCTTCTCATATTATTCAAGCTTCAAGGTGTTTTGCTTTTTGTATTGTTGATTTCATAGAGTTCCATACAGGAAAACCATTCGTTGAAAAGAAAAGAGGTAGAATTGATGATTGGTCTCAGATGATTTGGGATTTAATTAGTCTTTCAGCAAATTCTGTTTTTAACAGAAGAAACGCTGGATATAATAATGTTAATAGATACCATGGTGATTTATTGCAATGCTTTATTCAAAATAGTGATATTCAAAACAATGAAGATATTCCATCCAATGATGAAGGAGGCATTTCTATTATATATATAGAGGGACAATCAAAAGATGATAATGATATTAAACGTAGAGAAAGAGAATAACTTTACAACAATGAGATAAATAACTGAATGCAACTATGGCAAAATTAAAGAACATCAACGGACACTTTGTAGAAGGCGATCATGAAAACGCTTTCATTGCTTTTCTTGAAATGAAAAAATAGAAAATATGATTAAAGATCAAAATATTGTACAGAACAGAGATAACCAGTTTTCAGAAATCGTCTTAATGATTCGGCGAACAAAGTCCACTGTAATAAGCATGGCCAATACAGCTCTTATTGACTTATATTGGCAAGTGGGTAAGTATATTTCAAATAAAATAGCAGTTTCGGAATGGGGCGATGGTGTTGTTAAACAATTGGCAGCTTACATCGAAAAAAACAGCCCTGATACAAAGGGGTTTTCTGATAAGAATCTCTGGCGAATGAAACAATTTTATGAGACATATTGCACTGCAGATGAAAAACTCTCAGCAGTGCTGAGACAAATTAGCTGGACTAATAATATCACAATTATGAGTCGTGCAAAAACAGAGGAAGAACGTTCGTTTTATATAATGTTGTGTAAAGACGAAAAGCTTTCTTCTCGCGAGTTGAATAGACAATTTGACACGGCTTTGTATGAGAGGACAATGGTTGGCGTACCAAAACTCTCACCAGTGATGAGACAAATTGCTCCACGGGCAGATCAAGTGTTCCGTGACCAATATGTTTTGGAATTTCTTGGAGGAAAAGATTATGAGAGTGAACATGCAGTGAAAAAAGCCCTAATAGGACAAATGAAACATTTTGTATTGGAATTGGGAAAAGATTTTTTATTTATAGATGAGGAATATCGTCTGCAAGTTGGTAATAGCGATTTTCGTGTTGATTTACTATTTTATCATAGAGAACTGCAATGTTTAGTGGCATTCGAACTCAAAATGGGTAAGTTTAAGCCAGAGCACCTTGGACAACTAAATTTCTACCTTGAAGCACTTGACAGAGACGTAAAGAAAGTACATGAGAATCCCAGTATTGGAGTATTGCTCTGTAAAGATAAAGACGATGAGGTTGTAGAATACGCTCTTAGTCGAAGCCTTTCTCCTACTATGGTAGCTGAATATCGTCTACACTTGCCAGATAAGGCACTATTGCAACAAAAATTACGTGATATTTACGATTCTGAAGAAGAAAAATAATCAAGATTATGGCAAAATTAAATAATATCAACGGACACTTCGTAGAAAGCGATTATGAGAATGCTCTTATTTCATTCCTTGAAAGAGAAGGCTGGCAATATCTTTGTGGTGATTCTATAAAAAGAGCCAATAGAAAGGAAGTGCTTAATATGGAAGATTTACTTCATTTTTTGACAAAACAGAATAAGGATTTGGAGAATTCAGAAATTCAGAGGATTGTTGATAATGTAAGGTTAGTTGGTAGTAATTCTGATTTTGCTACATTACACAAAGTATATAAGTGGATGATTGATGGTATATCTGCTGTCAATCAAAAAAATGAACCTGTTAATGTTGGATTGATAGATTTTGAGAAAATAGAAAATAACATCTTCCGAGTAGTCAATCAATTCACTGTGGAATACATCAATAATGGTGTAAAAAAGACACGCCGTCCAGATGTATTGTTATATGTGAATGGAATACCCGTATGCGTTATAGAATTGAAGAATCCTACAGATGCCAATACTACAATTTACGATGCTTGGGAACAAATAAACATTCGTTATTGGCGAGATATTCCGGGATTACTACACTATTGCCCATTGGCTTGCATAAGTGATGGAGTGAAGACTCGTTTGGGTACAGTGCGAACACCATACGAACATTTTTATGCTTGGCGACGTGTGGAGAATGGAGACAAAGTAAGTACCATGCCTTTTGATGAATTAGAAACAATGGTGAGTGGTGTTTATCGTCCGGAAAGATTCTTGGAAATATTCAGAGATTATGTCTATTTCCAAGACGAAAATTATGATAGTGATGAAAAAGAAATAGTTTGTCGCTATCCTCAGTTCTTTGCTACACGCTTGTTAAGAGAGAGTGTTATTAAATCAGTAAAGACAAAGAGTGGTAAAGGTGGTACTTATTTTGGAGCAACAGGTTGTGGTAAAACTTATACAATGGCATTTCTTGCTCGTCAACTCTCTATGCGTTGTGCTGCTGAGATCGGTTCTCCAACGATACTAATGATTGTTGACCGTGAAGACCTACAAAAGCAAGGAGCAAAACTCTTTACAAAAAGCACAGAGTTTTTGGGATTAGGAGAGGTTTCTGTTGTACCAAGTAGAAAAAAACTACGTGAAGAACTTAGTCTAAGAGATAGTGGTGGTTTTTTTATTTGTACTATCCAAAAATTTTGTGACCGAAAAGATGACTCAATAGGACTTATCAATGAGCGAAGTAATATTATCTGTTTCAGTGATGAAGCTCATAGAACACAAATTGAAGGTTCAAAACGTATTCAATTCAGTGAGGATGCTGACGAGAATATGAAAGCTATGATATCAAAACCTTACGCAAAGGTATTACGTGAGGCTTTGCCTAATGCGACATTTGTAGGCTTTACAGGAACTCCTATTGCTGAAACATATCAAACTTTTGGAGATGAAATAGACCGTTACACTATGGATCAAGCTGTGGCCGATAAGATAACTGTGCCTATTAAGTATCATCCTCGTATTGCCAAAGTCCTTTTGAATGCCGAAAAAGCAAAAGAAATTGAAGCATATTATGCTAAATGTGCAGATGAGGGCTCAACCAACGAGGATATTGCAAAGAGTAAGAAAGCAATGAGCTCTTTGGAAGTCATTCTTGGAGATTTAGATCGTTTGGACAAGTTGGCTGTAGATATACACGACCATTATGTTTCTTCAATAGCAAATGATCCAGATAGAGTGCAAAAAGCTATGATAGTATGCGCTAATAGAAAGATTGCTTATAATTTGTTGTTAAAGTTTAAAGCACATTATCCTGAATGGTTTGAAGAACGTAAAACCCCAGAAGGTATTGTTGTTTCTACAGAAGAACTAAAAGAATTAAAAGATATGCCAACTATTGCGATGGTGGCAAGTGTGGGAAGTAATGATGAGGTAGATATGTATAATTATCTTGGTGGTGCGAAAAACAATAAGCGTTCGGAAGAATTGGATGTTGCATTTAAACAGGTGTATTCTAATTTTCGTGTTGTTATAGTAGTTGATATGTGGATTACGGGATTTGATGTGGAATGTCTTACTTATATGTATAATGATAAACCATTACAAAAACATTCGCTTATTCAAACCATTAGTCGTGTTAATCGTAAATATCCGGGCAAGGAATATGGCTTAATAATAGATTATATTGGAATTCGAGACCAAATGTTAGAGGCAAGAAAAATGTATGGTGGAGATAATTCTGTAGCTTTAACAGAAGATGATATTGAACAGGCAACTTCTATCTTTTGTGAATATATGGAAATTATTAAGACATTGTTTAAAGGCTATGATTTAACGCCATTTCTTGATTCTAATACAGATCCTACAACAAGATATAACTTATTGGCTAAGGCAGCAGAATATGTTTTCTCTTCTTGTGAAAGTTTTAATTCTGTAAATAAGGATGGAAAGAAGACAAAAAAAGTCTCATTCAAAACTTACTTTCTTCAAAATGTTAAGAGAATGCGAAAGGCTTATGATATTTGTCAACCTTCAGGAGAACTTGGTGAAGAAGAATCTGCATTAGCACAATGTTTTATGGCTATAGCAGGAATGGTTTATAAGATGAATGGAACAGATGCCCCTGATACTGACACAATGAATAGACGTGTGGCAAAAATGGTGGAAGAGGCTTTGAAATACAATAATATTGAGAGCATTCTTGAAGAAGGTGATGAGATGGATATATTTGGACCCGAATTTACAGAAATACTTGAAGGTATCAAGATGCCTACTTCTAAGTTAGAAATATTGATAAAACTTCTTCGCAGACAGATTACTGAATATGGAAAAACAAATCAAATTGCAGCAAAGAAATTTCAAGAAATGTTGGAAGCTACCATTAAGGAATATCACGATAGACGGAAATTCCTTTCAGAAGAAGAAGCTGGTAAAACACAAGAGGAAACGGCTGAAAGTATTATCAAGAATGCTACAGAACAAGCCTTGAATATATTAAAAGGTATGCAGGCAGATAGAGAAAGCTTTCGTAAATTAGGACTTACATTTGAAGAGAAGGCTTTTTATGATATTCTCATTCATTTGAGAAACGAGAATAATTTCGACTATGGTGAAGATAAAAATGTTGATGGTATTGTTGTTAATGAGAAGTGCAAGAGTTTAGCTTGTAAGATTAGAGATATTATTGATGCAAAATCATCATTTGCCGATTGGCTAAACAATCAACGAGTGCGTGATCAATTAAAATTAGATATTAAGATTTGTCTTGTTAAGAATGGTTATCCTCCTAAGTATACACCAGAAGTGTTTCGTGAGGTAATGGAACAAGTAGAAAATTTTAAGGAAAATGAATCGCTAGATTATATATCAATCTATTCTCCAAGGAAAGAAGAATTTGAATTGATGATGGTTGCAGAAGATAAGCCTATTTATGGTAATATTCCCGTAGATTTACCAAATGCTAAAACGGATAGAGTTAATTGATGTATGTTATTTTTAGCGTGTATATAAAGTACATTTAAATAGTGGTTAAAGTCATATTCAACAAAGCAAAATGAGTAATTCTATTGTTGAAAAATGAAAATATTGACAAAAAGGTGTAATTTTGCATAAGAAAATAGTTAATGAAGAAATTTATGAGAAAGATATTTTGTTTTTTTGTGATAGGAGCGATGGTTTTTGCTTCGTGTGGAAAGAAAACTTCTGAAAAAGAGGAAAAGAAAGCAGGTGATTTTAAAACTGTTAGTGTGAAACTAAACGAAGATGCACCGCTTTATATGCTTGGCAATATGACTGTGAGTGGTTTTTCTATAAATGATACTACAAATGGAATAAAAGTAAAAGTTTTAATGCCTATTAAAAAGGTAAAAGACACTACTTACTCAATAAAACCTATGAGTCTTGAAGCCGAAAAGGTGTTTAAGGAATCAATTGCTCAGTTAAAAGAAATTGGAAAAAAGAATGAACCTCACAACTTATTGATAAGAACGGTTTTTGTTACTCATCACAATGGTTTTTTAAGTGCTTTGTTTGAAAAAGAAGTGATTTGTGCCGAAACTACAAGTAAAGACAGCACTTTCTTTGCAGTAACTTACGATATAACAAAGAATACTCCGCTAAAAATAACACAAGTGTTGAATATTGATGAGAAATCTTTTGATAAAGTAGTTAATAATTTTACAAATTTAGAACCTAAGATGAGTTTTTCTGAATTTGAAAGTTCGGTTTTCGCTTTTGGCAAAGATTCTCTCTACATTTATCCGCTTAGAGAGGGAAAACAACTACAAGTTTCTGCACCTTTACAATCTCTTGAACACTATTTTATAAATGGTAGCAAAGAATAAAAAAAGAAAAAAGAGAATTTGGATTTTTCTTTCTATTTTTGTCTTAATTATTCTTTCTATAATAGGATATAATTACGGCATTGACTATTATAGAAAGTACTATGCTTGTTCGGGAGTAAAGATTGATTCTTATCGTTTCCCTGTTGTAGGAATTGATGTTTCGTCTCATCAAGGTAAAATCAATTGGAAGGAGGTTTATTCCTCAAAAATCAATTTTGCATTCATAAAAGCAACCGAAGGAGAAACCTTTGTTGATAAGAGATTTAAGTATAATTTCTCTAATGCAAAGAAAAACAAAATCATAGTAGGGGCTTATCACTTTTTTCGTTTCAATAAAGGAGGAAAAGAGCAGGCTTACAACTTTATAAATAACGTTAGTTTAACTCCAATGGACTTTCCACCAGTTTTAGACGTGGAATTGTATGGAGGAAACAAGTTTTCAAAAGAGAAACGAAATAAAGTAATTAGCGAAATATACAATTGTTTGCGAACCTTAGAAAAACATTACGACAAAAAGCCGATTATATACACAAACATACAGACATACAATCATTATATCAAAGGAAATTTTGATGATTACGACCTTTGGCTTTGTAAACTTTGCAATGAGCCACAAATAATTAAGTGGAAAATTTGGCAATACTCACATCAAGGCGTTGTTCCGGGCATAAGAGGTGATGTAGATATGAATGTATTTAACGGAAGTTACGAAGATTTTGTCAATTATATACATAAAAAATAGCAAATGAAAAAGGTACTAATTTTAGATAAAGGACACTCAATTTTAAGCGAAAAATTATTAGAAGCAGGCTTTGAATTAGATTTTAATTTAAGCCTTTCAAGAGAAGAACTCTTAGAAATAATTTCTCAATACAGCGTTTTAATTGTAAGAAGCAAACTCTTAATTGACAAAGAAGTAATAGATAGAGCAATAAACCTTAAAGTCATTGGAAGAATTGGAGCAGGAATGGACGCAATAGACACCGATTATGCCGAGGAAAAAGGAATAAAGTGCATCAATTCGCCAGAAGGAAATCGCGATGCAGTAGGTGAGCATTGTCTTGGTTTGCTTTTAGCAGTCTTTAACAAGATTTGCATTGCCGATTCGCAAGTAAGAAAAGGACTTTGGCTTAGAGAAGAAAACAGAGGCTTGGAAATAAAAGGCAAAACCATAGGAATAATAGGCTATGGCAATATGGGAAGAAGTTTTGCTCAACGATTATCGGGATTTGATTGCAAGGTAATAGCCTACGACAAGTATAAAACAAATTATTCTGATGATTTCGCACAAGAATGTAGCTTAGAGGAAATTTTTTCTCAAAGCGATGTTCTATCTTTTCACACACCTTTGACCGAAGAAACAAAATATATGTTCAACAAAAGCTTTATTCAAAACTTTAAAAAGCCGTTTTATCTTTTAAATACTTCGCGTGGAAAAGTTGTAAAGATAAAAGATTTAATAGAAGCTTTGAATGAAGGAAAAATTCTCGGAGCTGGCTTAGACGTTTTAGAGTTTGAGGCATTTTCTAACGAGTTAGAGAACGCACCGACTGAACTTCAAGACTTGTTTTTAAGAAATAATGTTGTCTTAACCCCACATGTTGCAGGTTGGAGCGTAGAATCAAACTACAAACTCTCATATTTCTTGGCAGAAAAGATAATCTCCGCTCTATAACTCTTGGAGTTTATTGTTTAAAGCCTCAATATCAACCTCTACTTCGGAGAGTTTATTTTTGCAAAAGGCGATTAACTCTTTTGCCTTCTCAATTTTTTTGCATAAGTCTTCAATATCAACCTCCGAAGACTCTAAACTATTTACTATCTCCTTTAATTCTGAGTATGCTTGATTGTAATTCATAATTTTTTTAAGATTTTATTCCACAATAGACCTTACTTCCCCTTCGGAAAGCCTTGTAGTTAAACAATCACCCTTTTTTATATCATTCTTATTCTTTAAAACCTTTCCATTAAGATAAGTAATAGAATAACCTTTGTTTAAGACGTTTTGAGGATTAAGCACATTGATATATTTTTCCATTAAGCTTAATTGTTCTTTCTCTCTTTCTATTCTATAATTGCTTTTTATCTTTATCAAACTCTCCATTCTCTCTAAATTTTCTTGTGCAATAAGAAAACGTTTTATGATAAAGTCGGCAACATCCGTAGGAGTGATTCCATTATGATAAGAAACCATTTCGCTAACCGTTAGATTTGTAGAATGTCCTATGCCGGTTATTACAGGAATAGGAAAAGTCGCTATTGTTTTACAAAGTTCATAGTTGTTATAACAAGCCATTCCAATATCACCTCCACCACCTCGTATGATAAGTGCAGCATCGAAAAACTCCTTTACTTCCCTTATTTTCTCCAAACTAAGAATTAAGGTATTGACTGCACCATCGCCTTGAAGCAAAGAAGGAAAAAGCTTATGGAAAATGCCAAATTCTTTGTGCGAAGAAATGATATTTACAAAATCTTGATAACCTTTGCCCGTTTCAACCGAGATTACAGCAAGTCTTTTTGGTAAATCGGCAAGAACGGTCGTTTTGTTTAAATCAAAAATCTTTTCTTCGGTTAGTTTTTCTATTGAAGCGTTTTTTTCTTTCTCCAATTCTCCAAGCGAAAACGAAGTATCAATATCGCTAATTCTAAGACTTAAACCATAGAAACCATTATATTTTATGCTTGCCTTAAAGAGAATTGTAATTCCATCGCTAAGCTCAACCCCTGCACGAGTGAATTTCTCGTTTATTTTCTTGAAATCGCTTGACCAAATAGTAGCACGCATTTGAGTAACGATAACCCCATTTTCTTTTTCTACCAAATCGGGGAAAGCATGACCGCTATAAGTGTAAAAATTCAACTTTAACATTTCGGCTTTCACCCAAAACTCCGAACTATACCTTGAAGTAATAGTACGTTCAATGCTTTTGGTAACCTCACTCAAAGAAAAAACTCTTACATCTTGCATAAAAGAAAAAACTAAGTTTAAAAAAAGGAGGGCAAAAGCCCTCCAATTATGAAAAAAAACATTTAAAACTCTTATTCAGAAATTTGTTTTAAAACTCTTGCAGTGAATTCTTTTTCTATTGCTTCGGCTTTATCAACTATTGCTTGACCTTTTGCGATTATGTCTTTAACAAATTCTTTGTCGTTAAGGCTTGCACAGTTGATTTGCATATTCATAAACGCTCCAATGCAGGCTGCTCTTGCACAAAGAATACCTACCGCAGCGTCAGTTACTGAATTAGGATTTCCAATTTCAACCATTTTTTGACAAACCTCAAACACATCAAACGATTTGCAAAGAGTTCTATAAGGAACTTCAATAGCATATTTTGTTGCAGCTTGAATAGCGGCAGTTCTTGCAGCTTTTTCTTCATCAGTTTTCTTAGGTAATCCAAATGCTTCCATAATTAAGTTGAAAGAACGAGTGTCTTCATCAACCAAGAACAATAATTCATCTTTTATTGCTTGACCTTTTTCAGCAACAACAGAGAATTCTTCCCATCTTTCGTCCCAACCAGCTTTGTGAGAAGAAAGATTAGCAACCATTGTTCCCAAAGCAGCACCCAAAGCTCCCATATAAGCCGAGATACTTCCACCACCAGGAGCAGGACTCTCAGAAGCAGTTTCATTAGCGAAAGCAGTGCAAGTCATATCCACTAATTTCTTGCTACCTTTGTCCTCAATCATATATTCAATTACCTTTTCTTGTGGGTTAAATGGCTTTAAGTCGTCAAGACCCATTGATTTTACAGCGATTTTTATCAATTCTGCTTCATCAACTCCAAGAGAACGTTGTTGTTTTGCAAGATAATATTTACCAGCATCAATCAAAGTTTTCTTAGGAACTAAACCTACGATTTCAACTCCTGTAACTCTCACGCCTCTTGCAGCAGCTTTTGCACTCACTTCATCAAAACAAACGTGTAAAGGAGCAACCTTTGCATCGGTAATGTTCATTGAAACTTGTGCAATGCCATATTCTTCAATAAACCAACCAATAGCCTTTGTTCCTTTCAAAGTTCCAGGAATCATAATAGGATTTCCGCTTTCGTCCTTCATAGGTTTTCCATTAGGTTTGCCACCTTCTCTCATCGGACGACCTTTTTCTCTAACGTCAAAAGCAATTGCGTTTGCTCTACGTGTAGAAGTTGTATTTAAATTATAGTTTACAGCCAATAAAAAGTCTCTTGCACCAACTGCTGTCGCACCACTGCGAGCAACTTGTTCACTCCAAGCGTTTGGACCAAAGCAAGGCTTCCATTCATCAGTGATAATTCTTGTTGCAAGTGCTTCATATTCTCCCTTTCTGCAAGAAGCAAGATTTTTTCTCTTATCTTCAAACGCAGCTGATTCGTAGCAATAAACAGGAATGCTTAATTCGTTTCCTATTCTTTCGCCTAATTTTCTTGCATAGCCAACAACCTCGTCCATAGTGATGTTTGCAACCGGAATAAGCGGACAAACGTCAGTTGCACCAAAACGTGGGTGATCTCCATGATGATTTCTCATATCAATAAGCTCTTGTGCTTTCTTTACAAGCATAAAAGCAGCCTCGCAAACTTGCTCTGGCTCACCAACAAAAGTGATTACAGTTCTATTTGTAGTCGCTCCCGGATCTACGTCTAACAATTTAACGCCTTCAACCTTTTCAACTTCGGCTACAACTTGGTTTATGATATTCATATCTCTACCTTCCGAAATGTTAGGCACGCATTCAATTAGTTGTTTCATATCTTAAAAATTTTTTTATTTGTTACACATTACTAAAACTTTGCAAAGGTATGAATATTTCTTTGTTCTAAGAAATAATTTCAAAGAATTAGTTTGCACTTTCAAGGAGAGAAAGAAAAATAAAAAACTTTCCCCAAGAGTTAAGCCCAAATGCTTGCGATATTTTCAAGCAAGTGAAAAGTAATCCGAAATTTTCGATTTATTTGCCTTTAACTACAAATCACAAAATCAAAGACTTAATATTTTTAAGTTTAAAATTCATGATTTTTTTCTTGATTTCAGCGTGATTTTTTCTTGATTTCAGCGAAATATTTCTTTGTTTTAGAAAAATATTTCTTTGAAAAAATCTTTTTTTTCTTTGTTTTTTTTCAATTTTTCCATGACTTTTCATCTCAAAGCCATAATTTAGCAAAAAACAACCAAGAATTTCGCTAAATTTTCGTCAATTTTCCTCAAAAAAAATCAAGACTCGCAAAAATAAAATTTCAACAAAATAAAAAAAAGTTCTATTGCAAACACTTCATCTCTTTTTTAAAAAACTATTACCTTTGTAAAACAAAAACAAAAACAATAAAGCAAATAATAAAATGGGCAAAAACAAAGAAGAATTAAGCGATTTTGACATAAAGTTTAACGACCTATTAAGTAAAATAGAAGGATACGAAAAAGCCTTTGAAAACAAAATAGACGTAAATAAACATAGAAACGTTCCGGTTTTTGGAATTTTACATTACATCATCTCTTCCGTAGCATATAGCCCCGATGGCACAAAAATAATCAGCGGTTCGTATGATCAAACCATAAAGATATGGTACGCAAACACAGGGGAATGCCTTAAAAACCTAACAGGACACACAGGAATTGTTTGTTCCGTAGCATATAGCCCCGATGGCAAAAGAATAATCAGCGGTTCGTATGATGAAACCATAAAGATATGGGACGCAAACACAGGCACTTGCCTCAAAACCTTAGAAGGACATTCAGAATCTATTTCTTCCGTAGCCTATAATCAAGATAGCAGTCGCATAATCAGTGGCTCAAAGGATAACACCATAAAGATATGGGACGCAAACACAGGCACTTGCCTTAAAACCTTAGAAGGACATTCAAACTCTATTTGTTCCGTAGTCTATAATCAAGATAGCAGTCGCATAATCAGTGGCTCATGGGATAACACCATAAAGATATGGGACGCAAACACAGCAACTTGCCTTAAAACCTTAGAAGGACATTTTTTGTCTATTGTTTCCCTATCATGTAGCCCCGATGGAAAATATATTGTTAGTGCATCAAGCAATGATATTCTTGGAATATGGCAAGCAGAAAGTTGCATTTGTATAAAAACCTTAAAAGGACATTCAAATAAGATAGAATCCATAGCATATAGCCCCGATGGCACAAAAATAATCAGCGGTTCATTTGATAACACCATAAAGATATGGGACGCAAACACAGGCACTTGTCTCAAAACCTTAAAAGGACATGCAAATTGGGTGAATTCCGTAGCATATAGCCCCGATGGCACAAAAATAATCAGCGGTTCATCGGATAACACCATAAAGATATGGGACGCAAACACAGGCACTTGCATAAAAACTTTAAGAGAATATTTCTGTAAAATACCTTCGTAAGAAAAATTTTTTTTAACTTTGCCGTAGAATTTTTTTAATTTTGACTTAATTATTTCCCCTTTGAGAGTTTAAAAAACAACACTCGGAGGGGTTTTTCTTTGCAATTAAGTTTTAATAAATTTAACCTAAAAAATATTTGTACGAATTAAAAAAATATAATACTTTTGTTTACTGAAAGAAAAACAAAGTGTTTTATGAAAGAAATCAAGGTGTTTTTGGCGTCGAGCGAAGAATTGGAGCAAGATCGCGAAGCATTCGGAAATTTTATCCGCAGATTGGATAATTTATACGAGAAGAGAGGAATCCGAATCAAGCTTTTCGAATGGGAAGACCTCGATTCGGCATACAACGACAAGAGAAAACAAGACGAATACAACGAATATGTAAAACAAAGCGATATTTTCCTTGCTTTATTCCGCACAAAGGCAGGCAAATTCACCGTCGAAGAGTTTGAATTGGCAAGAAACGAACATCGCGAAAAAGGTTTGCCGAAGCCGCATGTTTATTGCAGGGATTTGAACGAAGGAGAAACGGAAGACAAAACATTGACTGATTTTAAGAAAATGCTGTTTGAAGAAATGGGATACTTCTTTGTGAGATACAAAAACAAAGACGGGCTGAATCTGCACTTTGTCATGCAGTTGCAAATCTTCGAAAACTCTCTTGAAAACAAGGTCGATGTGGATGGAGATAAACTTGTATATGAAGGAATCAGCGTCGGAAGAGTCGACAACATCGATTTCTTCGCCAAAAACAAAGACTTCATCCGCATGCGTGGAGACTTGAAAGACTTGAACGAAGACATAGAAGATTTACGCCTCAGACAAGCCTCCGCACCCGAAGACGAAAAACTCAAAAACCGCATTCAAGAAAAACTAAACAAGAGAAACTCATTGCAAGAAGAGTTTGAGCATTATCGAAAGCAGATTTTGAACATCGAACGCCGCATCATAGAGTTGCAAGGCAAAGAGATAAACGAAGCAGTCAAAAGAGCGATGGAAGCATTCGCCGAAGGAGAAGTGAATAAAGCAGACATCATTCTTTCAGAAGCAACACAAGGAGTCGCTCAAAGGCGTGAAGAATATATCGAACACAAGGAAACAGGTGAGCAAATGAGGAAAAACCTTCTTGCGGACATAGATGCCTTGCTTTTGAAAGCCGAAACCGTATTGTCAAACACCGAAAAGACAATAGAAGAACGAAAGTCCGAAGCCTTGAATGCCTACCGGGAAGCCGACAAAACGGCAAAAGAAATCGACTGCCCTGCGGAAAAATATATCGAACTGCTGTTTAAATATGGCCATTTTCTTATTAAATACGCTTATTACGAAGAGTCGATTGAAGTAAACCTGCGATTCATACGATTAAGCGAAGAAACAAACGGACAAGACGATACAACCGCATCTTCTTACAATAATATAGGAATTGTTTACGATAATTTGGGAGACTACGACAAAGCATTGGAATATCATAACAAAGCCTTGGAAATATTCAAAGACGTTTTGGGAGAAAATCACCCCGATACCGCATCTTCTTACAACAACATAGGAATTGTTTACGATGAGTTAGGAGACTACGACAAAGCTTTGGAATTCAAAAACAAAGCCTTGGAAATCATAAAAGCCGTTTTGGGAGAAAATCACCCCGATACCGCAATGTTTTACAACAACATAGGGAATGTTTACGCTAAATTAGGAGACTGCGACAAAGCCTTGGAATATGGTTTCAAAGCCTTGGAAATCAGAAAAGCCGTTTTGGGAGAAAATCACCCAGATACAGCAGTTTCTTACAACAACATAGGAGTTGTTTACGATTATTTGGGAGACTACGACAAAGCCTTGGATTATTTTAATAAAGCATTGGAAATAAGAAAAGAAAGATTGGGAGAGTCGCATCCTTACACTCAACAAACTTTAGAAAACATTTCTGAAGCGATACAAGAGTTGGAAGAATCGCAAAATAAGACCGAAGAGCCGAAATAGAAGAAAGGATTTTGGTCAAGGTTGTTTGGGAAAGATTAATAGTATTTTGACTTCTTAAATTTTAAGAAAAACGCTCGTGAGTCTTTGTTTTATTTTGACTTGCGAGCGTTTTGATGTAAAATAAAACAGTTTTTCCAAGAGTTTAGCCCGAATGCTTGCGATATTTTCAAACAAAAGATTTCCGATTGTAAATTTTGAAAATATAAGCCTTTGTTAAAAATCATAAAATCAAATACTTAACTTTTTGACTTCTTGAAAACGCCACATTTTTCTTTAATTTAGCCTATTTTTCCCCTTGATTTTTGAGCAAAAAGTCTTTGCTTTTTCAAAATTTTTCTTTGAAAAAATTATTTTTTTCTTTGTTTTTTTTCAGTTTGTCAATTTTCGTAAAATTTCTTGCTTTGAATCGATAAATTTTTATTAGAATTGAGGATTTTGTAAGGAAGATTTGAGGATTTTGTTTGGTAGAATTGAGGATTTTGTTTGGTAGAATTGAGGATTTTGTATATATTTGCAATGTTAAAATCAAAGAATTATGTATAAAAGGCGACAATTTGATGAATTGAAATCTCGTATTGAGGAAGTGAGGAATAAGATTCAAGTTATTTCAGGGCCTCGTCAGGTGGGAAAATCTACATTAGTAAAGCAAGTTTTGAAAGAAATATCAATTGATTTTACCTTTATTTCTGCTGATAATGTAGAAAAAAATAATGTTTCTTGGATAAATGAGGTTTGGGAAACTGCTCGTCAAAGAATGAAATTAAAGAAAACAAGTGAATATTTATTGGTTATTGATGAGGTTCATAAGGTTAATAATTGGAGTGAGGCAGTAAAAAAAGAGTGGGACGCTGATACGTTTAACGATGTTAATATAAAAGTCGTTATTCTTGGCTCTTCACGTTTGTTGATTAAAGATGGGCTGACTGAATCTTTGGCAGGGCGTTATGAATTGATTCATATGTCTCATTGGAGTTTTAAGGAAATGAATGAGGCTTTTGGAATAGATTTAGAACACTATATTTTCTTTGGAGGTTATCCTGGTGGAGTGAATTTTATCAATAATGAAACTCGTTGGCGTAAGTATATAAAGGATGGTATTATTGCTCCTGCAATTTTTCATGATATTTTGAAAACAAAACAAGTTTATAAACCGGAGTTAATGAAACAATTATTTGAATTAGGTTGCACTTACTCAGGAGAAGAGATTGCTTTGACAAAGTTATTAGGTCAATTACAAGATGCAGGTAATATTACAACTTTGGCAAATTACCTTTCTACTCTTAATGAGTCTCATTTGTTGTGTGGATTGCAAAAATATGCTAATGATAATGCTCGTAAGTATAATTCTGTGCCTAAAATGTTGGTTTATAACACTGCTTTGTTGTCTTCTCTTTATGGTTTGAGTTATTCACAAGTGTTTACAGAGCCTAAAATGTGGGGACGATGGGTGGAAAGTGCCGTTGGAGCTCATTTGCTTAATATTGCAGATGAGTTAGATTATAAGATTTATTATTGGAGAGAAAGAAACGAAGAGGTAGATTTTGTTTTAGAATATAATCGTCAGTGTATTGCAATAGAGGTTAAAAGTGGTAGAAGAATAACTAATACGGGAGTGAGTGTATTTAAAGGAAAGTTTAATCCTATTCACACATTTATAGTTGGCAGTGGAGGAATTCCGCTGGAAGAGTTTTTATCTTCTGATTTAAAATACTTGTTTGAGTGAGTTATTTCTTTGAATCGCTAAATTTTTATTAGAATTGAAGATTTTGTAATTGTTTTTATTTTTTTAAAATCAGTGTTTTAGATAGAAGAATAATGAATAAAGGCGTTGGGGTATTTAAAGAAAAGATAATTTTTTTTGTTTTGTTTTATTTTTTTTGTACATTTGCAATACTTTTTTTTACTAACAAAATACGAATAATAAAGTGGGACGTTTAATGGCAATAGATTACGGATTGAAGCGTGTTGGCTTGGCTGTAACTGATAATATGCAGGTGATTGCAACAAGGCTTGCGACTGTGCCAACGGTAGATATTTTTCCGTATCTAAAAGATTACATGAGTAGAGAACAAATAGAAGCAATAGTTGTTGGAGATCCAAAACAATTAGATAACACTCCTTCTGAATCGGCAAAGAGTGTTCATTTGTTTGTTGATGAATTAGGTCAACAATTCCCTGATATTGATATTTATATGATAGATGAACGTTTTACTTCTAAGATTGCTTCTCAGGCAATAGCTAAATCGGGCAAAACTAAGAAGGCAAGACAAGAAAAAGGCTTGATTGATACGGTTGCGGCTGTGTTGATTTTGCAAGATTTTATGAAAATGAACAAAATTTAATAGAGAAATGATACTTCCAATAGTAGGTTACGGCAATAGTGTATTGAAAAAAGAGGCGCAAGAAATAACAAAAGATTATCCTGATTTGCCTCAGCTTATAGAAAATATGTTTGAAACTATGTATGCAGCAAATGGTGTTGGTTTAGCTGCACCTCAGATTAATCTTTCAATAAGATTAGTTGTTATAGATGCAGAACCATTCAAAGAAGTGTATCCTGAGGCAGAAGGTTTCAAAAAAGTCTTTATTAATCCAACGATTCTGGAATATAAAGGAGAGATGTGGAGTGATTTTGAGGAGGGTTGTCTTTCTTTACCTGAGATTCACGAAGAAGTTGCACGTCCAAGTGAGGTTGTTGTAAAGTATTATGATGAGAATTTCGAGGAGCATACAGAGGAATTTAGTGGAATTAGAGCAAGAGTGTTTCAACATGAATATGATCATTTGCAAGGAAAGGTTTTTGTTGATAGATTGAGTGCGTTAAGAAAGACTCTTTTGAAAAGAAAGCTCAATGATATTGCAAATAATAAGGTGCGTACAAGTTATAGAATGAAGTTGAATACTGCAAAAAAGAAATAAAGATGAAAAAGTTATTTTTTTTGACTTTATGTTGCCTTTGTCTTTTTGCGTATTCTTGTACGGGAGATAAAAAAGAAAGGGATAGAAAACAAATTCAAGCACTTGAACTATCTACTCTTCAAGATGCAAAGGTAATTTCGTATGAAAAAGCAGATTCTTTAATTTCTTGTTATTTGAATTATGTAGGAAATTATCCTGAGGATAGTTTGTGTGCTACATATCTTTATAGAGCTGCTGATGTTTATGCAAATACGAAAAGATGTATAGAGGCTATAAATATTTATGATAGATTGATAAAAGAGTATCCGAAAGATGCTTATGTGGAGAGTGCTTATTTTTTAAAGGGAGTTGTTTATTCTCAAACTTGTCTTAATAAGGAAAAGGCAAAGGAAGCTTTTGAAGAATTTATGGCTAAGTATCCTAAATCGGCTAAATATCAAGATGCGAAGATGCTTTTGATTATGGATACAATGCGAGATGAAATGGATTTGATACGTCAATTTGAACAAAAAAATCAATAAATTTTGCTAATACGAGAAAAGTGCGTATCTTTGCAAACGAAAATTAGGGAGAGAGGGGACGTAAGATGTTCCCTTTTGTTGTATATATAGGAAATGAAAGATAAGAAATTTATTGAAGAAAAAGTAACTGAAATATTGGGAAACGAAGACTTGTTCTTAGTAGAAGTGAAGGTTTCTAAAAATAACAATATTCAGGTTTTTATAGATGGGGATAATGGAGTTAAAATCCAAGACTGTATTGATTTAAGTAGAGCGTTAGAAGAATGCTTAGATAGAGAAAGTGAGGATTTTGAACTTAGTGTGTTATCTTTTGGTTTGGAAGAGCCGTTAAAATTGCAAAGACAATATGTTAAAAACATAGGTAGAAGTTTGCAAGTAGAGACAGAAGATGCTTCTTTTACAGGTTTATTAGTAGAAGCTAATGAAGAAAGTTTTACAATAGAACTAAAAAAGAAAGGTAAAAAGGCAGAAGATAACGATAATAAGAAAACATATAGTTATTCAGAAATTAAATCAGCAAAAGTTGTAATATCATTTAAATAAAGAGAGTTTTCATTATGGAAAATTTAAGTTTAGTAGATACATTTTCAGAGTTCAAAGAATTTAAAAATATTGAAACTGAAACTTTAATGAGAATCGTTGAAGAGGTATTTAGAGGTGTACTTATAAAAAGATATGGTTCTGACGAAAATATAGACATTATTGTAAATGTTGAAAAAGGAGATTTAGAGATTTGGAGAAATAGAATCATTGTTGCAGATGATGAATTGGAAGATGAAAGTACACAAGTTGCATATTCAGAAGCAGTGAAAATAGAACCTGATTTTGAAATAGGGGAAGAACTCTCAGAGGAAATTAAATTAAAAGATTTTGGAAGAAGAGATATTCTTGCAATTCGTCAAAACCTTGTAGGAAAGGTTCAAGATTATGAAAGAGCAAGCATATTCCAAAAATATAAAGAAAAAGTAGGTGAAATCGTAATTTGTGAGGTATATCAAGCATGGAAAAGAGAAGTGTTGCTATTAGATGAAGAAGGTGTAGAGGTAATACTTCCAAAGAGCGAACAAATACCAGGAGATTACTTCCGTAAAGGAGATACTGTAAAGGCTATTGTATTGAAGGTGGAAATGAAAAACGGAATACCAAGTATTATCCTTTCAAGAGTATCACCTATTTTCTTGGAAAGATTGTTTGAACAAGAAGTGCCAGAAATTTACGATGGCTTAATTATAATAAAAGATGCAGTTCGTCAACCAGGAGAAAGAGCAAAAATAGCTGTGGAAAGCTATGATGATAGAATAGATCCTGTTGGAAGTTGCGTAGGAGTAAAGGGTAGTAGAATTCATAGCATTATTAGAGAATTGAGAAATGAAAATATTGATGTGATTAATTATACAAATAATGCAGAATTGTATATTACACGTGCTTTGTCTCCTGCAAAAGTTATTTCCGTAACAGTAGATGAAGAAAATAAGAAGGCAGATGTTTATATGCAACCTGATCAAGTTTCATTAGCAATAGGAAAAGGTGGATATAATATTAGATTGGCAGGAAAACTTACTGGATATGAGATAGAGGTGTATAGAGATACTGATATTGATTATGAAGATGTAGACTTAGATGAATTTAGCGATGAAATAGAAGAATGGATTATCGAAGAATTGAAATCCATTGGTTGCGATACTGCAAAAAGTGTATTGGAACTTTCAGCACAAGAGTTAGAAAATAGAACAGATTTAGAAGAAGAAACTATACTTCACGTGCTTTCAATATTAAAAGCAGAATTTGAAGACTAAACAAGTCCTAATTTTAAAAAGAAAAGGATACTGTATAGCAAAGTTTATTGAAAAAGAAAATATTTAAAATATGTCAGCAGAACAAAATAAGGTAATAAGATTAAATAAAGTTGCCAAAGAACTGAATGTAGGGATACATACAATAGTGGAATATTTGGCAAAAAAAGGTAAAAAGATAGACCCGTCTCCGAATACTAAAATTGATTCGGACGTGTATGATTTATTATCAAAGGCCTTTCTTTCAGAAAAAAAACAAAAGGAAGCAAGTAAAACTTCTAAAAAGAAAGAGAAACTTGTTGAAATAGTTTTAGATGCAACTGAGGTTGTGAAAAAAGAAAAAGAAGAAAGGGAAGAAGTAGAAATTCCTAATGAAATAGTTATAAGAGATGTAACATTAGGAAATGAAATAGAAAAACCAAAAGAAGAAGTAAAGCCTCAACAAAAACCTGCTGACAAAGAAGAAGTAGAGGTAAAAGAAGAAGTTGTAGAAGTTAAAGAAGTAGAGGTTGAACCTGTTGCTAAAATAGAAACAGAAAATGAATCTGATTCTGAAATTGAAGTTGAAACAGAAGTTGAAACTGAACCTACAACAATAGGTGGTTTGAATATACTTGGTAAAATAGATTTGAAGTCATTGAACCAAAAAACAAAGCCAACTAAGAAGAAAAAAGATAAAAAAGATAAGAAGGTAAAAGATAAAAAAGAGGAATCTACTCCTAAACAAACTCCAAAACCTGAAAAACAATCTAAACCAAAGGTGGAAAAGGTTGAAACAGTAGAAAAGAAAGAAGAACCAAAGAAAGAAAAAGTTGCTGTTGCTCCTGAATTTATTTCTACTTCTTATGTAAAACTTACAGGTCCAGTACTTACAGGAGAAAAAGTTGATTTATCTCAATTCAACAAACCAAAGAAACAACAACCTGTTGCCTCATCAAGCAAAGGTAAAATAGAAAATAAAGAAAAACAAGATAAGGAGAAGGATAAAGATAAAAAGAAAAGAAAAAGAATAAAACCTACTCCTGCACAACAAGTACAAAATAATAATAATTCTACTACACCTGCCGCTGCTCCTAAAAAGGATAATAAAAAACATAAGGCAAATAAAAAAGAAGTTAAGAAAGTAGAATTAGACTCTAACGAAATAGAAAAGCAAATTAAAGAAACATTGGCAAGATTATCGCCAATGGGTAAAAGTAAAACTTCTAAACACCGTAGAGATAAACGTCAATCCATTTCACAACACATGCAAGAAGAAATGTTGCATGAAATGGAAGAACAAAAAATCTTAAAAGTAACAGAGTTCGTTACAGCAAATGAACTTGCAAATATGATGGACGTTCCAGTTACAAAGATTATCGCATCTTGTATGTCATTAGGAATGTTCGTTTCAATCAACCAAAGATTAGACGCAGAAGCAATTCAACTTATTGCAGACGAGTTTGGATACTCAATAAAGTTTGTTTCAGCAGATGTTGTTGAGGCTTTAAGCGAAGAAGAGGAAGTTGATACAGAAGAAAATATGCAACCACGTTCTCCAATCGTAACAGTAATGGGACACGTTGACCACGGAAAAACTTCACTCTTAGACTACATTCGTAATGCAAACGTAATCGCAGGAGAAGCAGGAGGAATCACTCAGCACATTGGAGCATACGAAGTGCAATTACCAGAAAGCGGAAAGAAAATCACATTTTTGGATACACCAGGCCACGAAGCCTTCACAGCGATGCGTGCTCGTGGAGCCAAAATGACAGATATAGCAATCATTGTTATAGCTTGTGATGACAAAATAATGCCTCAAACAATAGAAGCAATCAATCACGCACAAGCAGCAGGCGTTCCAATCGTTTTTGCATTGAACAAAATAGACCGTCCAGCAGCAGACCCTGATAGAATCAAATCAGAACTTGCAAATATGAACCTTTTAGTAGAAGATTGGGGAGGAAAAATTCAATCACAAGAAATCTCAGCCAAAAAAGGAACTAACGTAGATTTACTATTAGAAAAAGTACTTTTAGAAGCCGAAATGTTAGAACTAAAAGGCAATCCAAATAAAAGAGCAAAAGGAACAGTAATAGAATCTTCACTTGACAAAGGTAGAGGATACGTAGCAAAAATACTTGTACAAGACGGAACAATACGTCAAGGCGATGTAGTATTGGCAGGAGCCACATACGGAAGAGTAAAAGCGATGTATAACGAAAGAAATAAACTTCTAAAAGAAGCAGGACCTTCAGCACCAGTGTTGTTATTAGGCTTAAACGGAGCACCACAAGCAGGAGACACATTCAATGTTATGCAAAGCGAAAAAGATGCCAAAGACCTATCAAACAAACGTACACAATTACAAAGAGAACAAGGCCTAAGAACACAAAAACACATAACATTAGACGAAATAGGTAGAAGAATTGCGATAGGAGACTTCAAACAATTAGATCTAATCGTAAAAGCAGACGTGGACGGTTCGGTAGAAGCATTGTCAGACTCATTGTTGAAACTCTCAACCCCAGAAGTACAAGTAAATGTTATACATAAATCCGTAGGACAAATTACAGAATCAGACGTATTGTTAGCAACAGCAAGTAATGCGATTATAATAGGATTCCAAGTACGTCCAAGCGTTGGAGCAAGAAAGCTCGCAGAACAAGAACAAATAGACATAAGACTTTACTCTATTATCTACACTGCAATAAACGAATTAAAAGATGCGATAGAAGGTATGCTATCACCAGAAATCCAAGAAAAGATAGTAGCAAACCTTGAAGTAAGAGAAACATTCAAAATCTCGAAAGTTGGAACAATTGCAGGCTGTATGTGTTTAGACGGAAAGATTGCACGTTCTACAAAGGTTAGAATAATTAGAGATGGAATCGTAGTCTATACAGGAAAATTAGCATCATTAAAACGTTTCAAAGATGACGTAAAAGAAGTAGTTATGGGACAAGACTGCGGATTGAACATAGAAAACTTTAACGACATCAAAGTAGGCGACATAATAGAAGGTTACGAAGAATTAGAAATCAAGAGAACACTAAAATAAAAAGCTGGAAAAGCTTGCCTTCATAGTTCAAGGGATAGAACGAAAGTTTCCTAAACTTTAAATGTAGGTTCGAGTCCTACTGGAGGTACAACAAAAGGCTAAATCGTAAAGATTTAGCCTTTTGTTGTTTAATAGAATTATTCCCTTAACGCCATAATACGTAAAATTATATACAATTTAAGGGATAAAACGAAAGTTTCCTAAACTTTAATGCAACAATTTAATGATGTTATCGTATCATGAACTATTTAATATTTATAATTTAGTTTTTATGCAAAAAAATGGTAAAATAATACGCGAAGTAACAGAAGAAGACCTTTTGAAACAGAAACCTTTTTCGTATTTTGGTTGGGAAGGTAATGATAGTTTTTCTTTTTTATCTATTTCAGATGCTTATTGGGAAGTGTCAAAATTAATATATAAAAAAATGGGAGAAGCATGTAATAGAAACGATATTACAGATACATACATATATCCTCTTTTTTTTAATTATAGGCATTCGATAGAGACTTTTTTAAAGTATTTGTATTTTAAATATGGTTCTAATAATGATAATGATAGAAAAGGTTATTTGCAAAAAGGACATGATTTACAAAAACTTTGGGAAGAATTAAACCCAATTTTGAAAAACGTAAGAACAACTGAAAAAATTGCTGATATAAAATCTTATATACTTGAAATAAATAGATTTGATCAAGGATCATTTACAATGCGATATCCTATTAATAAAAACCTTGCTTCAAATAAATCTGTAATGCAGTTTGATTTTATATGTTTTGCTGAAGGAATGAACGGCTTGTGTGAATCTTTAAGACAACTTGATTATGATTTGTCTAATCGATGTACGGAATTTGCAAAGCAGGAAGAAGTTAAATTATATATTAATATGATTGAAAAATATAAAAATGCAATAGAAGAGTTTATAGAAATATTGAAATCAGAAAAGCAAAGTGAATCTACATCTTTTTGTAAAATAACGTTTAGTGAGATTGAGTTAGAGGAGGTTTGGGGAAAATCTAAAAGAGAGAAATTTTTTGATAATAGGGATTCAGATTTAATAGTTCTTTTATGCGCTTTATTTTATGGTGGACAAGGAAAACATGCAAAAATAATCAATTTATCAACTGACCCTTGTTTAAAAAAGAAAGAATTTGTGTGGTATTGTAATAAACTATTAAAACAAGAAAATCTTTGTTTTGGAGAACAAATAGACAATTGTTCCCAATTTCCTATTTGTTCAAAAAGCGCTTCAGTTCTTTTGAAGTATATAGATGATGCACGTAATATATTATTAGAATCATAAGCTTTTAACTTATTACAAACATTTTCTAACATCATAATACATAAAAAAATATAATTCAAGGAAGTAACAAAACAAAAGGCTAAATCGTAAAGATTTAGCCTTTTGTTGTTTATTTCTAACGCTATAACACAACAATTATATATATTCTAATGATATATTTTCTTATAATTCTTTCACTCCTTCATTATTATAAATAAATGTTTTCATTTCTATATTA
>CALDHX010000070.1 GCA_937901525.1 uncultured Bacteroidales bacterium | reverse complement strand
TGGTTGTCTTGTTAAGTATTCATTTACTTTCAAATTTTCTAACATATATTTTTCATCAGATATTGTTTCGTATCCTGATTTAGAAATTTCGTATTTAAGTGTATCACCTTTTATAACATTTATCAATTGTGGTAATTCATTGATTTTTGTCTTACGAAGAAATTTTCCCATTGGCAAAACTCTTGGATCGTTTCTTGTAGTTACTGTACCCGTTCCTATGTTTGGAGAATTTTTAAGCATAGTTGCAAACTTCCATATATCAAATGGTTTTCCGCCTTTACCTATTCTTTCTTGAAAATAAAAAACATAGTGTTCTCCTGTTAGCAATAATCCTATTATTACAGGAATTAACAATGGTGAAAGCACTGTTAAAGCTAACAACGCCATAACAAAGTCAAATAATCTCTTTATTATCTTATACATAATTACATCTTTTGGTCTAAATTCTTACCCTTTCCTTCGTGCTCAAAGTTTGGAATAAATTCTTTAAGCAAAGTAACAACTTCTTCTTTCTTGAAATCGTTGCGCTTAAATAAAGTTTCCATTTTTTCAAAGAAAGAAAGGATTTCATTTTTATCTCTGCAAGGATAATTTTCTATAACTCCCAAAGAAGAAAATCTTTCCATATTAAGTTGTTCTCCTTCTATGTAAAATTCTTCATATCCTTTTTCTCCTGTTGTATCAGATGAGAAATAATAAACAGGATAAGTATCGGTATCTTCTGGCATTTCAGCAGCAAATTTTCTTGCTTCTTCTTCGCTACTGCAATATTTAATTTTATATCCTAAGCTTTTAAGAAAATCATCACAAATTGCAGAAAATGTCATCATTTGTTCTTCTCCAAGTTTTGGGAAGAAAATCTCTCCTGTTTTACCTAACATACAAGCCAACATACAGATTTGTCCACTTTCGTCAGGAGAAACAAAATATCTTTTCACATCGTTTGGAGATGAAAGAGGTTGATGTTTCATCATTCTATCGATAAATCCTGCTAAAAGCGAACCATTAGAGAATGCAACATTGGCAAAACGAGCTGTTGTAATCTTAAATTGTTTTGAATAGGACATTATCATTTCTTCCATTACCTTTTTGCTACAACCCATTATGTTTACAGGATTTGCCGCCTTATCGGTAGATACACAAAAGAAATGTTTTGGAGGCATTTCTACCAATAAATCCATCAATTTTCTTGCTTTCAACACATTATTTTCCACCAATGCTTCAACAGAGTATTGGTCTTTTTCACTTCTTACGTGTTTGTGTGCAGAGAAGTTAGCAACAATATCAAATCCGCCTTCGTTTCTGAAAATCTTTTCAAAAATTGGGTCTGCAAAATTCAAAGGATAGGTTCTGTAATCTTGTGGAATGTACATATTATATGTAGAACGCAAATCTCTTGTCAATTCAGTCAATCCGTTTTCGCTAATATCTACAACTACTAGCTTGCTTGGACGGAATGGCAAGACCGCTCTAATATATGAAGAGCCTATTGTACCTGCTCCACCTATAACTAATACACTTTTACCTTCTATTTCTCTTTTTAATTCCTCTCTATTGTTTTCTATGTCTTGTAGAAACATAGATTGAGGACGTAAAGTAATATACTTTGATATAAATTTGCTTACGTTAATCATTTGTATAATCCTTTCTTTATATTTTCGTAATAATCAGGAATAATAACTGTACTTGGTATGTTTACAACTCTATCTTCTAACCATTGAGCATTTGTTAAATCTCCGCATTGACAACCCTTGTACATATCTAATTTATTATTCAAAACCCATATAGGACGTGTCATTACACCATTGTCATTTGTGTAAGTTAAGAAAGCATCTCTTTCTGCTCTATCTTTTAATATTACTGCATTTAACCAATAATTTGAATGACAATTTTCAGGTTCTGTAAAAAACTCTACGTCTTTATCTGCAAAGAATGCTTTATACTTATCTGTTAATTTACGTTTTTGTTCAATGAAATAATTACATTGTTCTATTTGTCCAAGCCCCAATGCAGCTGCAAGATTTGTTAAACGATAGTTATATGCTGTGTAATCGTGATTATACTCCCAACGATGTGGCACTTTCGCAGTTGTTGTAATGTGTTTTGCTAATTTTGCTATATTCTCATCTTGCGTAAGAATCATTCCACCACCACCTGTTGTGATTACTTTGTTGCCATTAAAACTTAAAGCAGCTAATTTACCAAATAAACCTGTATGTTTTCCTTTATAATAACTACCAATACTTTCAGCAGCATCCTCAACCAATGGAATATTATAACGTTCACATATTTCAACAATGCCATCTAAATCACAAGGGTGTCCAAAAGTGTGCATCGGAACAACAGCAGCAAAACGTCTTCCTGTTTTATTGTTATAAGTATAGCCATCTGCACCTTTACGAGAATTTTCTTTCAAGAAATCTTCTAATTTCTCTGCACTCATACCCATTGTTCTTCTGTCCACATCTACAAAAACAGGTTTTGCGCCAGTATATGATATTGCATTACAAGTTGCAATAAAAGAAACAGGTTGTGTAATCACCTCTTCATCTGCTTTAACCCCTGCAAGCAACAAACAAATATGCAAAGCCGAAGTTCCATTCACCGCTGCAATAGCATATTTACTCCCAGTATATTCACATATTGCTTGTTCAAACTTACCCACATACTCTCCAACAGACGAAACAAAGTTACTATCCATTGCGTCTAACAAATACTTTCTCTCATTTCCAATAAAACGAGGATCGTGTAAAATTATAAAGCCTTTGTCATCATTAAAAACCTCTCTAACAAAAGCCGTAAAATCTGAAAATTTCATATTGTTATATTATTTCAAAATTCTTATTTAGTAAAACACAAAGAGCCATTATCATAAACAACAACTCCTGTTTTCTTTATACTTTCAATCAAATTAGCATTAGTAAGAATATGATAAACACTTACATCAAAAAGAAACGGCAACAATAAATCATCTATTTCATTCAGAATATTAGTAAATTCTCTATTTTCTATATTTTCTCCCACCAAAACAACATCAACATCTGAATATTTTCGATTTGTTCCTTTTACGCGAGAGCCATAAAGAATTACTTTTTCTATATTTTTATGATGACCTGAAAGCAAAACTTCAGGAACATCTCCGTATTCACTTTTG
>CALDHX010000069.1 GCA_937901525.1 uncultured Bacteroidales bacterium | reverse complement strand
TTTGTTCCTCAATAGCGAGAAAAAGCAACTTATGAAATAAAAACAAAAAAAGCGTTCAAGAAATCTTCTACCGAAGCCCTTGCACGCTTTTTTTTATTGTTATAAGTTTGTTGTTAAAACTATTCAGATTTAAATACTATATCATCTTTTCTCGGATTAACGAATTCAAATTCCAACGTTCTTGCTAAATTATTCAAATGATTTATAAATACCCAAATGCACTTTTATAACATCATTAATATCATATCTTTTGACAGCAAGCTCTCGACTTTTTTTACCCATCAATATTCTTAAATCCTTATCATCAATAAGTTTTTTCAATGCCTTAGCAAGAGAATCAGGATCTTTTATTGGAACTAAAAAACCATTTTCACCATCAATAACGGTATCTCTACATCCAACAGAATCTGTTGTAACGATTGGGCGCCCAATAGCTTCTGCCTCAATTATAGATTTTGGCAAACCTTCACGATACCACGATGGGAAAGCCATAATATGAGACTGTTTCAGTAATTCCAAAACATCATTCCGATATCCTAACCAATGAATATACTTTCCATCACATTCTCTTTCAAGAATTTCTTGAGTAATTCCATTTGGATTCGTATCAAGACCTCCACATAACAAAAATTGTATTTTCCCTCTATATTCACATTCTAATTTTTTAGCAGCATCAATTAGGATCATTGTACCCTTATCTTCTACCATTCGGGCTGTAAATATAATCCTTACTAACTCTCCATCTGGTTCAAGAGTATAATCATAGTTTTTTAAATTTACTCCTGAGCCATTGGTAAATGCACATTGTTCTTTTGTTATTATTCTAGCATCTAAGAATATTTTCTCATCATCATAATTCTGAAATATCACTTTTGTATTTTTCGTACAATGAGTCATACGTAAAACTTTCAATATTGAGCGAGAAAATAATGAATTTGCATGTTTTTCATCAAACAATACGCCTAATCCACATACTGCACTAACAACAGATTTAACTCTCGCTATTTTAGATGCTAAACTTCCCCACAAAATTATTTTAAGTCCTACAAGATGAACTATATCCACTTTCTCGTGCTTAAATAATTTATATAAAAAGAAAAAAGTTTTCAATTCTGAAATAATATTTATCCCAGCTTTATCTATTGGTAACGCTATCGTTTTTAACCCATTTTCTCTAATCTTATTAGAAACACCTGTATCTTCACTAACTATAGTCACATCGTATCCTGCATCTTTTGCTGCATTTCCTATCGGTAGGCGATGGCTCAAAAAGAATTTATCTTGATTTACTACAATAAATAATTTCTTTTGCATATGTAATAATTTCATATTTTTTTTAACACGTAAACAAATAAGATTTTATAATCAAAACATTTACATTTCTCTCAATTATTTTGAGATACACACTTAATGACTCATTTGTTATATCATTTATTTCTAAACATTTTTAATGCTTATTTTTTACAATAAATTTGCATAAAAGTTATTAATTGAACATTTTTATAAATTCATCTTTGAAATTTCTATAATCAAACCCCATATAGCCACGGCATTGTTTCTTCATGTCAACAATATCCTCTTTGCTTAATTTTGAGACTTTTTCTAAAACACTCTGCAATGTATTTTTTTCGTTCACAATAAAGCCATTATGACCATCAACTAAATAATCGCAAATATTACTTACAACAGTCGCTATAAGGGGAGTACAACAACTCATAGATTCTACAAACTTTGTTGGAAAGCCTGCTTTATTCTTAAGAGAGTTTTCTCGTATCAACAGCTGAAAATCTGATTCACATACAATTCTAACTGCTTCTTGATGGGATACTCTACCTTTAAATATTACATTATCACAATCGTTGGGCAAAGAACCATATGCTTCTAAATATTGTTTTTCAGTTAAACCAACAACTATGAGTCTTAATGCATTCTCTTTACATACTGCGTTTACTACGTAATCAAGTCTATCCTTGTTGCCTCTACCAATACTTCCTGCATAGACAAGTTGTATAGGGGTATTTACTATCAATTGCCTATTTCTGTCGAATTTAGAATTCGTTATATCAACAGTTGGAGGCACGAAAATTGTCTTTGTGTAACGAGAATAATATTCATAAAGATATCTACTAATTGCAATTATACCATCCATCTTCTTCATACAATAATGCATTCTGAGATTGATGTCTATTTTACGTATTATCTCTCTTGGCGACCAACCAGAGGCAATCTCCCACTCAGTCAAGTCATGAATAACCTTTATATCCTTCTTGTGGCATGCCTTGAGAATGCGAAGACTTGCTATGGCAGGAAAGTTGTATAGTACTACATAATCGGGATTGCGCTTAAGGATTGCATCTGTTTCGACAAATGTAAAAATCTGACGCATCCACTCTTTTGTTCCGGTTGGATATGGCACGGGGTTACTCTTGAAACCTTCAACTTCTCTTGGTGCGTTCTCAATGTCTTTTGATATTCCTATAAATGACACCTCAAAACCCATTTCTCGAAGTAACTTGGCATTTGCTATCACTCGTTGTGCTGCAGCATTCTTATCTGGCAATTCAAAACCACCAATGTATATAATACTTTTTATCATTTACATTTATTGGTTAAAGCAGTAAATAACTACTATTTTAATAACTTTGATTATTAGATCGAATTATTTAGTATATACAAACCGTACGAAACCTAATTATAAAATCAGGTTACCTGATTATAAATTTCACATAGCAATTCTACATGATTGGGAAATGAATATATTTCCCCCAAATCCTTATTTTTTTCTTTCATAGACTTAATTTTGGTAAAAGATATATTTGAAAGCGTTTCTATAATTGAATCATCTGAAGCAATATCCACCCAAAAACAATTATCTTCTGACAATATTTCTGGAATTGCCCCAACCTTTGTTGCTATTATCGCACAACCAGCACCCAAAGCCTCCAAAATAACTATAGGCAATCCTTCATGGTAAGAAGGAAGTATCAAAATATCTGACGATTCAAATATTTGTGTTTTCGTTTCACCAGACACATAACCAAGAAACGAAACTCTTCTACCAAGATTATTTTTATAGCAAGAAATCTCTTTCTTTATCCTTGTATCAGTAAGTTGTCCACAAACATTTAAATGATAATCAAGATTAGGAAGTTTATTTAATGCCGATAATAATTCTATTATCCCTTTTTCACGATGTATAGCACCAACATACAACAGTTGTAATTTGAGCTCATTACATTCATGCTTGCAGAAAGAATTAGATGGGATAAAATTATGAAAATTATATAAGACCACAGATTTTGACAATAATAGCCCCATTTCTATAAATTCATTTTTCATAGTTTTCGATAAAAAAATAACTTTATCTATGTAATTATTAATAATATTAATACTTTTTTTCTTAAACCAACTTATTCGATTATAAACAGTTTCAACATCGCCAACATGTATTGTTAAGATAACTGAAGTATGATGTATTTTCTTTATCATCTTTGCAAGAAGAATATCCTTAAAAAACAAATACTCTCTTGACGTATGTATATGAATAACATCATAATTATTTTTTTTTAAATGTTTACACACCTCTAATCGTTGTGTGAAAATGTATATAAAATTATCTATAATTGTTATCCCTGTATTAATAATCGGAGAAATATTAAGATTACTTAATCTATAACCATGTTCACTAAATATAGAATTTCCTTCTATATAAGACATAACCATCGTTGCTACCCCACCCTTATAACCACCTTGAAAAGTAAATATTTCTAGTACACGTTTCATAAAACCATGATTTAATATTATAAAATTTTACCCAAATATTACATACAATATTTATTGACCTCTAATTATACCAACATATATCAAATAATTGTTATTAATACAAGTCAATATCATTAATCTATTCTTTTCTCCAAACCATCTTATTCACTACACCAGTGTAGGATTGTATCAATTTCACTACTTTGGTCGACACGTTTTCATCTACATAATTTGGTACAGGAATACCGTTATCGCCTTCTTTTACCATCTCCACTGCTGTGTCTACGGCTTGTAATAAATCGTGTTCGTTTATACCTGCTAATATAAAACAACCTTTGTCTAATGCCTCTGGACGTTCTGTTGATGTACGAATACATACAGCAGGGAATGAATGTCCCACACTTGTAAAGAATGAACTTTCTTCTGGCAATGTTCCCGAATCCGATACAACTGCAAAAGCATTCATTTGCAAACAATTGTAGTCGTGAAATCCCAAAGGTTCGTGTTGTATTACTCGCGGGTCTAATTTGAATCCACTTACAACTAATCTATTTCTACTTCTTGGATGGCAACTATACAATATAGGCATATCGTATTTCTCTGCCATTGCATTTATTGCGTTAAACAAAGAATTAAAGTTCTTTTCAGTATCAATATTCTCTTCTCTATGAGCAGAAAGCAATATATATTTACCCTTTTCTAATCCAAGACGTTTATGAATATCACTTGCTTCTATTTCTGCTAAATTGTTATGCAATACTTCTGCCATCGGAGAGCCACTAACGTATGTACGTTGTGGTGCCACATTACTTGCATTCAAATATCTTCTTGCGTGTTCTGAATAACAAATATTAACATCTGAAATAATATCAACTATTCTTCTATTAGTTTCTTCTGGTAAGCATTCATCAAAGCAACGATTTCCTGCTTCCATGTGAAATATTGGAATATGAAGACGTTTTGCGCCAATAACCGATAAGCAACTATTAGTATCTCCTAAAACCAAAACAGCATCTGGCTTTATCTGCACCATTAGTTTATAACTCTTATCTATGATATTACCCATTGTTGCTCCAAGATCATCTCCTACTGCATCAAGATACACCTCTGGATCTGCAAGTTTCAAATCCTTAAAAAACACACCATTAAGGTTATAATCATAATTTTGACCTGTATGAGCCAAAACGCAATCAAAATATTTTCTACATTTATTTATTACCGCTGCCAAACGAATAATCTCAGGACGAGTCCCAACAATTATCAACAGCTTTAACTTTCCATTATCCTTAAACATATCTATTTATTTTTATCCACGAATCTCTCGTATTTACACGTATCTTATTTTATAACTTTATAAGCATTCTTAAAATCACTCACATTAAAATTAATTAACAATCCCATTGATTTATTAAGTAATCTCATATAAGTTCTTATTTGCTTAAAATGTACTGGCAAAAGACTTTCAACAGATTTTAATTCCACTATCAATATATCTTCAACAATTATATCTAACCTCAAATCTGAACCAATTACATTTCCTTTATATTCTATATTAACTGGTATTTGAGAAGATACTTTTAATCCACGCAATTTCAATTCATAAAGCAATGCCTTTTCATATACGCTTTCTAATAATCCTGGCCCCAATACGTTATACACCTCCATTGAAGCTCCTATAACTTCATAAATCAATTTATCTTGAGTCATATTTTCCTTCAATTATCAAAATTTCGTATGATACGTGAGATTCGTGGAAATTAAACAACTTCGAAGAAAGTATCTGGTTTATTAGGGTCAAAACTTTCATTCGCCCACATAACCGTTACAAGATTTTCTGTTTGAGAAAGATTTATTATATTATGTGTATATCCAGGTAGCATATGCACAGCTTCTATCTTATCACCACTTACTTCAAACTCTATAACCTCATCTGTACCTATTTTTCTCTCTTGTATCAATCCATGACCTGCAACCACAATAAAGAATTCCCATTTACTATTATGCCAATGTTGTCCTTTGGTAATTCCTGGTTTTGAGATATTGATAGAAACTTGCCCTACATCTTTTGACTTCAATAATTCCGTAAAACTTCCTCTATCATCAATATTCATTTTCAAAGGAAACGCAACTTTTTCCTTTGGAAAATAAGACAAAAACGTAGAATAAAGTTTTTTAATGAAAGAATTATTCGGTATCTCCGGAAGAATAAGACTTTGAGGTTGTTCTTTGAATTTATACAACATTTCAACTATTTCACCCAAAGCAACGCTATGAACAATAGGCACCTCACAAAATTGTTCCTTCCTATTCTCTTCACCTTTTAATGCTGCTATCATTTCATCTACCAAATCATCTATATAAACCAAATTCAACACAACCTTTGGGTCATTAACTTGAATAGGTAAATCATTTGCTATATTATTACAGAACGTTGCAACTGCACTATTGTAATTTGGACGACACCATTTACCAAACAAATTAGGAAAACGATACACCAAAACCTTTGCACCAGTTTCTTCTGCATAAGAAAACATCAACTGCTCACCTGCACGTTTACTTTCTCCGTATGGATTGTCCAAAGCAGCCTGCGTTGAAGATGAAATTATAACAGGACATTTATTTCCATGCTTTTTCAATGTATCAAGTAAAGTTGATGCAAAACCGAAATTACCTTGCATAAACTCCTCTTGATTTTGCGGACGATTAACTCCTGCAAGATTAAAGACAAAATCACAATCTTTGCAAAAAGCATCAAGCTCTTCAATAGTGCTATCTATATCATATTCATAAACAGCATCTACTTTCAAATCGCCATAGCAACGAGCCTTGCCGTCTTTTATATTATTAAGTTGTGCAACAAGATTCTTTCCAACAAATCCTTTCGCACCCGTAACCAATACTTTCATAGTTTCTTATTTTTTTCCACGTATCTCACGAATCACAAGTATTATATTTCGCATAGATAACATATTGCAATCAAATTAAAATTACGTGCAAATACGAGTAATCCGCGGAAACCAACTATTCTGAACGAATTTCCTTTGCTTGTGTTTTTTCTATCAATCCTAAATCTTCACGGATAAATCTTAACTTCAAAAGCAATTCTTTCATTCCCTCTACATCTAAACGACGAGTATTGTGAGAATGATAATCTTCTATCTTTGATACTTCTTCGCTACCATCAGTAAAGAATTTATCATAGTTCAAATCACGAGTATCACAAGGAATACGATAATAATCTCCCATATCTATCGCCTTTGCCATTTCCTCACGAGTAACCAAAGTTTCATAAAGTTTTTCTCCGTGACGCGTTCCGATAACCTTTACTTCTGTTTCACCATACTTAGGATTAACCTTAGCGTATGTTTGTTTCAATGCCTCAGCCAAAACGTCTAATGTTGCAGCAGGTGCTTTTTGCACAAACAAATCTCCATTTTCTCCATGAGTAAACGCATATATAACCAAATCCACTGCATCGTCCAAAGTCATCATAAAACGAGTCATATTAGGATCTGTTATAGTGATAGGCTTACCTTCTTCCATTTGTTGCACCCACAAAGGAATCACACTACCACGCGATGCCATAACATTACCATAACGAGTACAACAAATTGTAGTCTTTGCACCTTGTCCTAATTCTCTTCCCTTTGCGATAGCGACTTTTTCCATCAAGGCCTTTGATATACCCATCGCATTGATAGGATAAGCAGCTTTGTCAGTAGAAAGCACAACCACATTCTTAACTCCATGTTCAATAGCAGAAAGCAATACATTGTTTGTTCCTACTACATTTGTCATTGTTGCTTCCATAGGGAAAAATTCACAAGAAGGCACTTGTTTCAATGCAGCCGCTGCAAATACATAATCTACACCACGCATAGACACATCCACTGATTGTTTATCCCTTACATTTCCAATATAAAACTTAACCTTTGGATTTTGCAAACGATGACGCATATCATCTTGCTTTTTCTCATCACGCGAGAAAATTCTAATCTCTTTAATATCGCTATCCAAAAAGCGACGCAAAACAGCGTTACCAAAACTACCCGTTCCCCCTGTTATCAACAGGACTTTATCCTTAAAAATTGACATATTATTATTTGGTATTTTTTTAATCAAATATCTCTTTTAATAAATTTCGTGTAAATACGTGTGATACGTGGAAAATTATAATTTATATCCCTCAGGATTATTTTTTTGCCAATTCCAAGAGTCGCGGCACATATCTTCTAAATCGTTT
>CALDHX010000068.1 GCA_937901525.1 uncultured Bacteroidales bacterium | reverse complement strand
GGTCGCTGCCAGATTAAACCGAGAGCTTCGCTGAAAAGCGAGGCTCTTTTTTTTGCCTTTTGTTGTGAGAGTCTAGACTATGAGACGATAAGACCGCGAGTTTACAAGAAATAAAAGGTGATGGATTTAAGGTTTAAGGAGTAAAGTTTAATGGTTAATGTATAAAGTTTAAGGCTATTTTGAGAAAAGGGCAAATTTGTAATCAAATATTATCGGACAATGCAAAGTTAATTTTTGACTATTAGACTTAATTGTTTTAATGGCAATAGAAAAAGACTGAAACTATGGAATAGAAAAACTTCCTATTGCTTAATAATGAAAAGACCTGGGTGTTTTATATAGAAAAACCTAGGTCTTTTTGTATAAAATACCCAGGCCTTTCTATTGCTCTGCATCGATGTTTTTTTATGTTTAAAGGGAGCAGTTTTAAATGTATTGTAGAACTTCTATTATTATTTTTTATCACTTACAAAAAAAATATTATATTTGCACTTAATAAAATATTAAATGCTTTGTTTATACAATCTAAAAAGATTTCTTTTAAGCAAAGAAATAATAAAGTGAAATATTTGAAGATATGACAAAGGAAGAAGAAGAGGCTTTTGCTTTTTATGAAAATACAATGTAAGGAGATAGTGAAATTTCTGAGGAAGAGGATTTAGATGACTTTACATTTCCGGAAGATGAAGCAGATGATATAGAAAAAGAAACAGAAAAAGAAACAGAAGGTCATTTTATTGGCATTGTGAAAAGGTAGGAGAACTTTTTGGTGCAACCTACTTTGATGTATGTCCAGGTTGGACAGGAAAAGGATTAGCTCCTCCTCTTGGACTGCCACCAATGGTTAAAAAAGAAAGAGGAAAATTTATACATCTTTTTGTTGATGATGTTTTTGATGTTTGGGACTTATTTGATATAAAGAATAGCAAAAAAGATTTTAATGCTAAATTACACGATCCTAAATATGTATTTAAAATAAAGGAAATACAATCATCAACTTTAATAAAGCATTATGGAGGAAACAAAATGTTAATAGCACCACCTATTGAGTATGATAATATAATTAGAACAATAGAAAGAGGAAAATTAACAACGCTTAATCATATTAGAGATGTATTAGCAAAAAAACATGGTGCTAATTTTACATGTTTACCAACAAGTTTTAATGCTATGTGTATGCTTGTACGAGCTGCAATACAACGTCAAAAAGATATTACACCTTATTGGAGAGTTTTAAAAAGAGGGGGAGAATTAAACAAAGAATATCCTGGTGGAATCTATTTGCAAAGAGAAAAACTTGAAGAAGAAGGCTTTAAGATTAAAGAGAGAAGGTATTATAATAGAAGAAGATGCAATAATCGATTTTTTGTTAGAGATTATAAAAAATATCTAATAGAGTTATAAAAGCTAAAATGGAATAACAAAAAAATACAAGAAGTATATTAAAATCTTCTATCAAGACAATAGGCCTCGGTTTAATTTCTTCATTCCCCTTTTATTTGTCATATGTGAGATTGCTATTTGTCTAATTTATCAATAATAATATATTTATTAAAATCATCAATTATACCACATTCGTCTATAAAAGAAAGATATGAAATACAATTCTTGTCAAATTTTTCTAAATTAGGATATATTTCAGGAAATTTATTTTTGAGTTCATCTTCATATTCTTTCGTCCCTAAACCATTTTTAGACAAGATTTGAGAAATAAATACATTTCCAAAATTTTGTACATTGTTTTGAGATTGAAAAAAAGCTAAATTTGTAATAAACATATCCTTATATGATTTGGAAACACTACAAAATCTATTATTAACCTCAATCAATTTAGAATACATATTATCATCAAATAAGCATTTAGAAAGATGTACAGATTTATATAAGGCTTCTTCTATTTCTAAAAATTGTTTACCAATATTAATATCACTTTCTTTAAATAGAATATATCTATCCCAATTATCACGCTTTATAATTGTTATAGAATCAAGTACACTTTGAAAAACACTATATCTTTTGTCAAATACTTGAATTTTGATATTATCTTTTTGTATTCTGTTTTGTGTAAATGCACACCGAACAACGATAGCACTAATCCCTATGCTAATACAAGTTAGGAAATACTCAATAGAATTAAATAATAAAGCAGTTATACAACCAATAATTGTAATAAATACTATTATTGAAATTGGATTAATAAATACCCTCTTAAAGCGTTGCCATATTTTTTTCATCGTTATTAATAATTAAATTTGTAGTAATAACAATCTTAAAATACTATTTGTTCAATAAGTATGCAGTTAAAATAAACAATTACATAAAGTAACCCTAAATTGTTGGATTTGTATACTACTCCCCGTTTTTAGACAGGTTTAATTATTAATTTAATTTTAAAAAGTGTTATATTGCGTTTACAAATATACTTTTTTCTTTCATATTAGCAAAATACTTATGTAACCAATCAATATTACATTGACGGTAGTAGAATGTCAAAAGAAGAAAGAGAAAGTTGTAATATTTTTATTGTATATTAATAGTTTTTTTTATTCATAATATTTCAAAAGCTTAAATATAATAATCAGTAAATTACAAAGATTTTATCATGAAATTTGACCATTAGATAGAAAAGGCCTTTTTTTTGAAAAAAAACTCTTTGTTTTTTGAAATTTTTTCAAAGAAAAAATCTTTTTTTTCTTTACTTTTTTTGATTTTTTCTTTGATTTTTTTTCTTGTGTAATTTGCATAATATTTCTAACTTTGCGCTATATATTTTATATACTTATAGCACGGAAAATAACTATGGCAAAAAAACAAATCAAGGAAAAAAGTATAGAAGAGAGTTTATGGGAATCGGCAAATAAACTTAGAGGTTCGGTTGAGCCTTCTGAATATAAGCATGTTGTGCTTAGTTTAATCTTTCTTAAATATGCAAATGACCGTTTTGAAGAGCGTAAGCAAGAGTTGATAAACGAAGGAAAAGAAGCCTTTATCAATCAAGCAGTGTTTTATAATGCGAAGAACGTATTCTATATAGAAGAAGAAAGCCGTTGGGACTTCATAATGGAGAATGCAAAGCAAAACGACATTGCTATAAAGATAGATAAAGCCTTAGCACGATTAGAAAACAGCAATCCGATGCTTAAAGGAGCTCTTCCAAACAATTATTATTCAGGATTAGGGCTTGATAGAGCGAAATTTGCTGCCTTGCTGGACGAAATAAATAAGATAGAAACGTTAAAAGATCCCGAAAACGATTTAATAGGGCGAGTTTACGAATATTTTCTTGCAAAATTTGCCATAGCAGAAGGAAAAGGAAAGGGAGAATATTACACTCCAAAAAGCATAGTAAACCTTATTGCCGAAATGATTGAACCTTATCGTGGAAAGATATACGACCCTTGTTGTGGATCGGGTGGTATGTTTGTGCAAAGTATGAAATTCATAGAGGCACATCACGGAAACAAACGTGATATTTCGGTTTATGGTCAAGAATACACAAACACAACCTACAAATTGGCAAAGATGAATCTCGCAATCAGAGGAATAGCCAATAATCTTGGAGAACAAGCAGCCGATACTTTTCATAATGATCAACACAAAGACCTAAAAGCCGACTTCATTATGGCAAATCCTCCTTTTAATCAAAAAGCATGGAGAGCCGACAATGAGCTTAAAACCGATTCTCGTTGGTATGGATATGAAACACCTCCGACAAGTAATGCGAATTATGGTTGGATTTTGAATATAGTAAGCAAACTATCTGCAAATGGAGTAGCTGGCTTCTTACTTGCAAACGGAGCATTGAGCGGAGAAGGCATAGAATTGAACATTCGCCGTCAATTACTACAAAATCACATAGTAGAAGCAATAGTTATCTTGCCAAGAAATATGTTTTACTCAACAGATATAAGCGTAACGCTTTGGATTCTTAACAGAAATAAAAAAGCACGCATAGTAGAACAAAACGGCAAAATGATAAAATATCGCAACAGAGAAAACGAAGTACTATTCATTGACCTAAGACAATGGGGTGAGCCTTTTGAAAAGAAATATATTCAATTCTCGCAAGAACAAATAACAGAAATAGCAACAAATTTCCATAATTGGCAAAGAGAAGGAAAGGAAACAACATATAAGAATGTAGAGGAATATTGCTATTCTGCCTCACTTGAAGAAATAGAAAAGAAAGGTTGGAGCCTTGTTCCAAGCAAATACATAGAATTTAAGAACAAAGACGAACAAATAGACTTTGATGCAAGAATGCGAGAACTACAAAATGAACTATCAGAACTATTACAACAAGAAGAAGAAAGCAAAGCAGAACTGAAAGCCTTATTTGAAAAATTAGGATATAAACTATAAAATTCTTTCCAATTCTTTAAATATTGGAAAGAATTGGAAAGAATTTTTGTATTTTTGTAGTCAGAAATAATTAGTAAAACATGATAGAATCAGCACCAAAATTAACGCAAGAAGATTATTTAAGACTGTTCTTAAATAATGGATACAGAAAAGATTCTGATGTTAATATCTTAATTGACAAAGCTAATGAAGATTATGAGTATTGGGACAATATAAAGTACAAAAAACGTCCTGAATTCTGTTCAGCAGAGGAATTATGGAAACGTATAAAGGTCTCTCGCATACTCATGACCAAATACACATGGGATAAATATGCTGTTTCTTTTGGCTTTACTGATAAAATGCAACGTCTTTGCCATGAATTCGATATGAACTTCGGACAAGGTTGGAGGAATCATACTGAAATCACAGAAGATAGCAAGAAACAATATTTGAAAAGTTCTTTGATGGAGGAAGCTATCTATTCTAGTATGATGGAAGGTGCTGCTACAACCAGACAAGTTGCGAAAGAGATGCTAAGAAAGAACAAACAGCCAAAGGATCGCTCTCAGCAGATGATTGTAAATAACTATAAAACTATTCAATTTATATCTAATCATAAGGATACCTCATTATCCATTGAGATGTTGTTAGAAATCCATAGGTTAATGACCGATAAGACTTTAAAAAACGAAAAGGATTCAGGTCGTTTCAGGACAATAGAAGACGATGTTGTTGTATATAATGTCATGGAAGGAGAAACAGTTCATACGCCTCCTGATGCGCGCGAGATTCAGCAGTTTGCCAAAGATCTTTGCGACTATTTTAACGATAGTAATTCTACATCTTTTCTCCATCCTATCATTCGTGGAATTATTATTCATTTCATGATAGGTTTCTATCATCCTTTTGTTGATGGAAATGGACGTACTGCACGAGCATTGTTTTATTGGTATATGTTGAAACAAGGCTATTGGATGACCGAATACCTATCTATATCCCGTGTGATTGCAAAATCTAAGAAATCTTACGAGAAAGCGTATCTCTATTCCGAAGTCGATGATTTGGATCTTGGTTATTTCATTAACTATAATTTGAAAGTTTTGGAGCAAGCCTATTGTGAATTGAAAGAGTATATACAACGAAAACAACTTGAAAAGAGAAATTCTTATCAATATATGCGATTAGGACATATAAACGAGAGACAAGCACAAGTGATTCAGTTGTATGTAGATGATCCAAATGAAGTCCTTACAGTGAAAGACCTACAAGACCGCTTCAATATAAGTCCAACAACAGCAAAACAGGATATTGTCAGCCTTGTAGAGCGTGGATTACTGAAAGAAATATCTTTTAATAATGTAAAAAAAGGATATATAAAAGGAGATAATTTCGATTCTCTATTGTCAACCTTGAATTAACAACAATAAAAGCAATAATATTGAAAAACTAAATGCAAAAATTAGGCGATTATATCAGAGAAGTAGATGTAAGAAATAAGGATTTGAAAGTTACAAATTTAATGGGTATTAAAATAGATAAATATTTTATGCCTTCAGTAGCAAATACTATTGGTACAGATTTGTCTAATTATAAAGTCGTTTCTAAAAATCAGTTTGCTTGTAACTTAATGCACGTAGGTAGAGATGAGAAAATACCAATAGCAATTTTATTAGACGAAAATAAAATTATCGTTTCTCCAGCTTATTTTACTTTTGAGATTATAAATTTTGAATTATTATTGCCTGAATATTTAATGATGTGGTTTTCTCGTAAGGAATTTGATAGAAATGCTTGGTTTTATACAGATGCAGATGTTAGAGGTGGAATGGATAAGAGAACTTTAATGGATATGCAACTACCTATTCCCTCAATTGAGCAACAAAGAGAAATAGTATCAGAATATGAAACAATAAGCAAACGTATTAAATTAAACGAACAAATAATAAAAAACCTTGAAGCCACAGCCCAAACCCTTTATCATAAAATGTTTGTAGAAGGCATTGACAAAGAAAATCTACCCGAAGGTTGGAGAATAGGAACGATTAAGGAGTTGTGTGAAGTAAGAGATGGAACACATGATTCACCAAATTACATAGAAAATGGATATCCACTTTTAACTTCTATACATTTGTCTGCGTGGAAATTATTATTAGATAAAGCTTGTTTAATATCAGAGCAAGATTATAATAAAATCAACGAACGTAGTCTCGTAGAAACAAAAGATATTTTGTTCAGTATGATAGGAACTGTTGGGGTAATTTCATTTGTTTTATATACTAATATTAAATTTGCTGTTAAGAATGTAGCAATATTTAAAACATCTCATAATCTATATTTTGCTGAGTATTTACTTTTTTTCTTTAAAAGTAAAGAAATGCAAATCCTAATAAAGGAAAGTATGAGTGGAAGTACACAAAATTATATAACGTTAAATACATTAAGAGATATTCCTATCATAATTCCAAATAAAGATATAGTAAAACAATTTCATAATGTTACAAATAAAATAGTATCTCAAATTTGGAATATTACACAAGATAATGAAAAACTAATAGAATTACAATCTTTGTTATTGGCGAAGATGGGGAAATAAAAAGAAATGAATTATGAAAGATAAAGAAATTACATATCCAAGGTTTTTGGATAATAAGCCTTGTAAAGAAGATTTGTTTAAAGGTCAATCTCATAAAAAGATTGCTCAGAATATTGCTAATTTAATAAAAAAAGACGAGGCTAAAGTTATTGGTATAGACGGAGGATGGGGTAGTGGTAAATCTAATATGATACATTTAATAGAATCAGAATTAGATAATAAAAAATATCATTTCTTTATTTATGATGCATGGGGATGCCAAACTGATTTTCAGCGTCGTTCTATTTTAGAAAATCTTACAGGATTTTTGATTGATGAAAAACATATTCTTAAAAAAGAGAAATGGGAAGGTAGATTGCTACAATTATTATCGAGAAAACGTAGTATTAATTCCAAGATAGTTAAAGAATTAAGTGCTGTATCTAAATTAGGAGCTATTTTAGCAATATTAAGTCCTGTGTTTTTATTTGTAAATAATTATTTGTCAGAGAATTTTAAACCTTTTTATTGGCTTATAATTCTTGTAGGTTCAATTATTTCCTTGATAATTATGCAAACAAGAAATATGAGAAAATATGGTCAAACAATTACTTTTAGTAGCTTTTTTAAAGAATTATTTTTCTCATATTTGGATTATGAAAAAGATTCCGATAACATTGAGCAATCTATAAAATATGAAACAATATATGATGAAGAGCCTTCAAGTAGAGATTTTAGGAATTGGATGAATGACATAAATAATGATTTAAAAAATAAAGATAATAAGTTGATTATTGTCTTTGATAATATGGATAGATTGCCAAATAATAAAGTGCAGGAATTATGGTCTTCAATTCATACTTTTTTTGCAGAGAAAAAATATTCTAATATATATACAATAGTTCCGTTTGATAGAGATCATATTAAATCTGCATTTAAATCAGAAGATATTGTTGTAACTATAAATGCAAATACAGATTCAAAATGTTTTGGAAATGATTTCATCAACAAAACATTTGATACTATATATAGAGTGTCTCCTCCTGTTATGTCTGATTGGAAATTATATTTTGAAGAACGATGGAAAGATG
>CALDHX010000067.1 GCA_937901525.1 uncultured Bacteroidales bacterium | reverse complement strand
TTCAATACAAGACTCAGCAAAAGCAAATAGAAGTGCTCTTCACTGTTGGTATAATATAAACGGAGGATATTCTTCTTATTATTGGTCATCACTTTCATCAGGAAGTGGTCTTCCTGTACAAGTAGATGGAGAAACAGTAAATACAAAAGCTTTGTATTTCTATGGTACAACATCTACAACAATTTACGATTTTTCAGAGTGGTTTATAAGTCCAATTTTTGAATTATCAGGAAATGAACGTTTGAACTTCCAATATAAGATTTCGTCAGCAACAAATGCACCTGTTATAGATGTTTATGCTCTTGATGTAACTGAAACAGACTATACTTCAATGGCAGACACAGCAAACTTTACATTAGTTGCAACTATCAATACATCAAGTGTAACCCCTTCTACTTATAATATGGCAGAAGTTTTCTTGAATGAATTCTCAGGAAACACACGTTTAGCATTAGCTGTTAGACAACAATCTTCTACATTCTACATTGATGATTTCAGAATTAGCGAAATTCCAGATTGTCCAGATGTATATGGATTAAGCGTTACTCCTGGTAATCAAACTGCATACGTTAATTATAATACAGGAAATATTGGAGAAGATGGAGTTGTAGTTGCATACGCAGAATATGCAGAAGGAGACGAATTTGATCCTGAAAGTGCACAAACAGTTACAATTTCTAATGAAGATTCATTACCATTCCAAATAGATGAACTATCAACAGGAGCAACATACGCTTTTGCAGCACAACAAGCTTGTGGCGGAGCGTGGACAGCGCCTGTAATGATTACAATACCAACTGTATATTCACTTCCTTTGTCATTTGACTTTGATACACCTGAAACAACTCCTGCAATGGAACTTACTTCAACATCAACAAATATTTGGTATATAGGAACAGCAGAAAATAACACAACAGATGAAGATGGCAACCCTACAGATGGAGGAGCATTGTATGTTACAGCAGACAATGGACAAACAGCAGGATACAATATAACTACAACTACAAATGCTTATGCAGCAGTTCTTGTTGACGTAACTCCATCTGCAGAACTTAATATTTCATTTGATTGGAAAGCTTACGGACAAGGAACTACTACCGACTATCTTCGTGTTAGATTAGTACCTTATGGACAAGATGTTTCAGGAGGAACAGTTATTGCTTCATTAAACGGACAATCTTCTTGGCAATCAAGTAGCATAGCATTACCTGGAGAAGATTATTATGGAACTTATAATTTAGTATTCCATTGGTATAACAACTCTGCTACAGGAACACAACCTGGTGCGGTTATAGATAACTTGGTAATAAGAACAAATTCTTGTACTTCTACATCATTAAATCCAACTGTTGCATTTATAGAAACAGAAGAAAGCGAAACAGGTGGTGCTTTTGAAGTTAGTTTGACAGATGAAGTAAACACAGATGTTTCATACGTTTTAAGATATAAAGAAGCAACAAGTGGAGAATGGATAGAAATTCCAGAACTTACAATAGATGATTTCCCTTACACAATAAATGGAATCAACTTCCAAACAGTTTATAACGTTCAAACAGGTGTTATGTGTCAAGATGCAGAAACTCCTTCTTATTCAACACAACTTGCTATCACAACACCTTGTCAAGCATTACAATTACCATGGTTTGAAGACTTTGGAAATAGTTCTATGTTCAATAGTCCTTCTTGTTGGAATAGATATAGTGGAGCAATTCCTGCAAGCGGACAAATCAACACTTCTGCTTTAACAAGTACTACATCAGGTTGGAGTGTATATACACGTTCATTTAGTGGAAACAATACTACTAAATTAAGAGCAAATATTTATTCATCTTATAAATATTGGGCGATTACTCCTTCTATTAATTTGGGAGATGGTTCTACAATACTTCAAGTAGCCTTTGACCTTGCAGTAACTGATTATGGTAATTCAAATCCACCTGAACAATCAGCACCAGATGATAAGTTTATGTTATTAGTTTCTCTTGACAATGGTACAAGTTGGAACACAGCAAACGGTCTTGTATTTGCAGACGGTGATGATGATACAGAACACAACTATTCAGATTTGACAAACGTATTACAACGTTATGCATATAAACTTGTAGATGAAAACGATCAACCATTAACAGGTCAAGTACGTTTTGCAATCTATGGAGAAAGTTCAGTATCAAATGCAGATAACGATGTGTTTATTGACAATCTTACAGTTGAACCTTGGAGCGAATGTCCAATGCCTTATGGACTTTCAGTTTCAGGTATTCAATCATCTCAATCAACAGTTGCATTCACTACTTGGGGACCTGCAACAACATGGGAATATGCAGTAGCAGAAGCAGATGAAAATGGAGAAGCAGACCTTGATGGAGCAGATGCTATTCAAATTAGCACAACAGACCCTATCTTATTAACAGAATTGAACCCTAATACAGATTATGTAGTTGGAATAAGAAGCATTTGTGAAGACGATGTTACATCACCTTGGGCAACAGCTTCATTTAGAACCCTTCCAGCAGCAGAAGCTGTTCCTTATTTAACTTCATTGGACGATCCTGATGATTTATCTACTTGGATGATGATAAACAACTCAACAAACAACGTTTGGGCAGCAGGTACAGCAACAGCAGCAGACGAAGGAGGTTCATCAGTTTATATTTCAAATGACGGAGGAGCAACTTATGGAGCAACATTAGGTACATCAACATCACGTGCATTCTTCTACAAAGACTTTTCATTTGGAACAGAACCACAAGACTATGAATTGTCATTTGATTGGAAAGCATCAGGTAGACATAATGACCAAGGAAGTGTTTATAGTGGAATAATGGTTTATCTATTAGACATTGCACCAATCTCAACAAGTTCAAACCCTTCATCTACATATAGAAAAGCATTGGTTTATGGTTCAGATGATTGGCAAAATGAAAGAGTTATATTAAGCCAAGTAAGTGGAGACAAACGTTTAGTATTCTTAACTTGGGGATATACAGATCCAGTAGAAATTACAACACCAGCTGCAATTGATAATATCTCAATAGATATTCCTACTTGTGCACCTCCTGCAATAGACTCTGTTGACGCAATAAACTTAACTTCAACATCAGCAACAATTACTTGGGTTGATGAAGATGAATCACACACAGCTTGGAATGTATATTACAAACAAGTAACAGAAACAGAATATCAAATGCTTTCTTCTACAACTACATCAATAGAATTAACAGAACTACTTCCTAATACATTGTATTATGTATATGTAACAACAGATTGTGGAGGAGAAGAATCAGCACATACAACATTAATTAGTTTCAGAACAGAATGTTCTCCTGAATCAGCACCTTGGTCAGAAGACTTCACAGCAAGTGTTACTACATCACAATGTTGGTCAAGAGAAGTTGGTACATTATCAGAAAATGTGGTATTTACAGGTTCAACATCAGGTTGGTCTACTTCACAAGATGCAATCGGAGGAAATACAACAGGTAAAGTATACAACAACATTTATATGGGTGATGAAACAGATTGGTTGATTACTCCTCAAATAGACTTAGGTGAAGACGGAGACTTGTATGAAGTATCATTTGATGTAGCAATTAGTGCTTGGGGTTCATCTGGTGGAGCACCAGACTATGATGCAAGTGGAGTATTGGCAGTAGTCGCTTCAGCAGACGGTGGATCAACTTGGTCAAATGCAACTGCGTTAATTTACCAAGACGGAGATGATGATACTGAACACAATTTCACAGATTTTACAAACACATTCCAAACAGTTACATACCTACTTCAAGACGAAAATGGCGACCCATTAACAGGTATAATTAAAGTTGGATTATATGTTGCTCAAACATTAGATACCGAAGCAGATAACAATGTTTACATAGACAACTTATCTATATATGTTTCTGATCAAGAACCAGGCGGAAACCCAGACCCAGATCCTGAACCAGAGCCATGTGATGCACCAACAGCTCTTGCAGCAAGCAATATCACAGAAACAAGTGCAGATATTACATGGAATGGTACAGCATCAACTTACGAATTAAAAGTAAATGGTGGTGCAGCAGAAACTCTTACAACAACATCAAAAGCATTAACAGGCCTAACAGCAAACACAGCTTACACAGTTGAAGTAAGAGCCGTATGCGAAGAAACAGAATCAGATTGGGTATCAACAACATTTACAACACTTGCAGAACAAGGCGGAACAGATCCTGATCCAGAAGTTATAGCACCAGTAGTATCAACACTTGCAGCTACAACAATCACACACGAAAGTGCAACATTGAACGGAACAATCACCGTAGGTAGCGAAACAATCACAGCACAAGGATTTAAATACAAAACACAAAGTGCATCAACATGGACAAC
>CALDHX010000066.1 GCA_937901525.1 uncultured Bacteroidales bacterium | reverse complement strand
TTTTTTCTATATTTTTCAAAATTACTTTAAAGAAGTAGAAGCTCTACTTCTTTAAGGTAGAGAGTCTACTTCTTTGAAGTAATGTTTTTTTTCTTTGAAATATTTTTTTGTTAAAGAAATAATTATATATTTGCAGTTGTGATTATTCTATAATAAAAAATAATGTGTTATGAAAAGATTAATATTTATTTTATCGTTATTGATTACGATACAAATTTCGGCACAAACAGAAATCGTTATTGGAGATATTAATTCAAATCAAACTTTACAAGAGTTACCTCTTAATATGTATTATAATTATTCTTATAGTCAGGTGATATATAATAGAAGTGAATTAGTAGCAGGGGAGATTTCGAGTATAAGTTATTATTTTACAGGAGAATCTTTTAGCTCAGGAACGATAACTATTTATATGAAAGAGGTTAGTGATTCAATTCTTTCGGAATTTTCTTCATCTGATAATTTTGTTCAAGTATATTCTGGTCCGTTGCATTTGACAAATGGTTGGACAACTTTTAATTTTCCAGAGATTTTTGAATATTCGGGGCAAAATAATTTGATGGTTGCTGTAATAAAGTCTGATAATCAATATTATTCTGGAAGAAGATTTAAAGTATCAGCCTCAGATTCTTCTTCAATTGTTAGATACAGCGATACGCAAGCCTATAATTTAAGTTCTACTCATGGTTCTGGTTCATTGCAAACAGTAAGGCCGGTAACAAAATTTGGACTTTTCCCTTCGGAAGACTATTGTTATCCTCCAAATGACCTATCGGTATATGTTTCTTCACCCTATGCTGCAACAATTAGTTGGGAAGTTGGCGATGAATCATCTTCTACTTTTACCTTAGCATATAAAACCGATTTAGATGATGATTGGACTATTGCAGATGATGGAATACAAGATACATCTTATACATTAACTTCGCTTCTTCCTTATACAAAATATCATATTAAGTTATGGGCGGTTTGTCCTGGAAGCAATAGTTTTCAAAGAGAAACATATTTTATAACACAACCTGATGAAAGTTGTTTTATTTCTTTGACTTATGATGAGGATTTTGATAATTTTGACGATGGAAACAAGTGGCGTTACACTCACTATGGAGAAAATAAATGGCATGTTGGACCTGCGGTAAATAACACTCGCAATTTAGATGGTGATTTCACACAAGGCAATGCTTTATATATAAGTAATGATGGTGGATTGACAAATTCCTACGATAATACATCTACATCTGTTTCGCATTTTTCAACTTTGCTGACTTTATTAGACAGTGTGCATTATGGAATCTCGTTTGATTATAAAATTGTTGGCCAAGGTTATTATGATAATCTTACAGTATCTTTGGCTCCTCTTTATACTGAGTTAAATACCAATAATTCTGATTTTATAGAAATAGCTACAATAAATAATTCCTATAACACTTGGAGAAGATTTGAAGCTGTATTTCCTCAAAATTTAGTTGAAGGAGATTATCAATTGATATTTACTTGGGAAAATAATAATTATACAGGAGAAAACCCTCCGGCAGCAATTGATAATTTGAGAGTACAAGCTTCACTGTGTGCTGTACCAGCAAATTTTGCAGCTACATTAGCAGATGTTGACGGAAATGCAAGTATGACAGTGAATATAACTGATAATGTCAATCAAGCAGCTTCATATATTGTAGAATATAGACTTGCAGGAGAATCAATATGGGACACAATTCAAGAAGCAAATCCGGTGATGGTACCATATTTACCATATTCTTCTACAATAGAATATAGAGTTGTAGCAAATTGTGGTACATCAGGCGTTTCTATGCCGTCAATTATTAAAAAAATATCAACTCCTTGTGGAATAACAGAAAATTTCCCTTATAAAGAATATTTTGAATCTAATGTATTTATTAATACATCAAGTGGTAATACACCAAATTGTTGGAAAACTATTAACGGAGGTGAAGAATATAGTCAATGGAATTATTATTCTCAGAATGGAATTAACGGAAGTGGAAATTTATGTTTGCAAATATTAGGTTTTGGAGATGAATTAGTTCTTGATGAATGGATTATTTCTCCTACTTTTGCTTTAAATGGAAATCAACGTCTTAATTTTCAATATAAATTAATGTATCAAAATCAGGGAACGCTTAAGCCTAAAATTGATATTTATCTTTATAATACAGATATTGTTGATTATTCTTCACCGCAAGACACAGTGTATTGTGAATATGTTACAACTATTTACGATAGTAATCTTACAGCAACAAAATGGAAGATGGCAGAAATATTATTGAACGATTATGTTGGTAATTATAGGATTGCTATTGTAGTAAGAGAACTTTGTGATAATTTTTCTATTGACAATTTTGTTGTAAGTGATATACCTGATTGTTTTGAAGTTTATGGTCTTGAAGTGAAAGCTTATTCTGGAACTTCTGTTTCCGTGAATTATGAAACAGATAATATATCTGGCTCAGGAGTTGCAATAGCTTATGCAGAAGAGATATTGAATCAGCATTTTTATCCAGAGAGTGCAGATATGGAAATTATATCAGGAGATGAAGAATTGCCATATATTTTAGAAGGATTGGAGCCTGGGAAAACATATATCTTTGCTGCATCACAAACTTGTGGAGGAGAATGGAGCGATACTGTTAAAGCTACATTGCCAAGAGTGTATTCGGTACCGTTTGAATTTGATTTAGATACAGAAGTCTCAACTCCTGAAATGAATTTTACTACAACAAATAATTATAATAATTGGTTTTTGGGTGAAATTTACAATAGTAGTTTTGAAACTGATTCTTTGCCAGGAAGAGCTCTTTATGTAACAAGCGATAATGGTACAAGTGCATCATACATTCCTGGAGATGCTAATAATTGTTATGCGTATCTTAATGTAGAGTTTAATTCTGGGGCAGAATATGAACTTTTCTTTGATTGGATTTGTGAGGGTAATGCTAACAGAGATTATTTGAAAGTTTATCTTGTGCCGTTTGGTCAATCAATAAGCGAGGAATATGCAATAACAGAGGAATTAAATCTTTCAAGTCAATGGCAAAGAAAGCAAGTTATTCTACCTGCAAATAGATATAATGGAGGTTATCAATTAATTTTTGGATTTCATACATATGGTTATTTATCTGAATATCGTTTGCCAGCTATTATTGATAATATACGAATAGATGTTAATGAGTGTGCAAGAATTGTAGATTTAGATTTATCGGTTACCGATACAGAAACAGGACCTAATGTAGTTGTAGGCTTGTTAGATGAATTTAATACAAGTGCTTCATACGTTTTACGCTACAAAGAATCAAATGAAAGTACATTTACAGAAATCACAGGTTTGACACGTGAGTCATTTCCTTACACATTGTCAAATCAAATAGACTATCAAAGCATTTATCAATTACAAATAGGAGTAATATGTGAGCAAGGAGTAGAGCCTTATTTTAATGAAGAGATTTTTTCAATAATGACTCCTTGTATAGTATTGCAAACTCCATGGGAAATGGATTTTGAAGAAAATATATTAGAGCCTCAATACTGTTGGCAACTCTATAATGGATTTCCTTCTATCTATGACACAACCTATACTGCGGATTTATTGCCTAATTCTTCGTGGAGTGTTGAAGAGGTTACGCTTAATGGACTTAATTCAAGTAGATTAAATGTTAATCTAAGAGGTTTAGAAACAAAAGATTGGGTTGTAACTCCTACTATCAATTTAGGCGATGGCTCAACTGTAAAACAACTTGTTTTTGATCTTGCATTAAGAGCATCAGATCAAGATGTTTCAAATCAATGTGGCAATGACGATAGGTTTATTGTTATGTTATCAACTGATAATGGAGAAAGTTGGGATATACATAATGCAATTGTATTCAAAAATAATGATGAAGATACATTACACAATCTTTCATCAATTACGAATCAAGCACTTCCTTTTAGTTGGAAACTTTTAGATGAAAATAATCAAGCTTTATCAGGTTTAGTCAAGATAGCATTTTACGTAGAAAGCACAATTGCTGATGCAGATAATATTTTGTGCATAGATAATCTTTCTGTTGAGGATTGGAATGAATGTCAAACTCCGCATAATCCATACGTTTTAGCAGAAAACATAAGTAGTAGTTCTGCAATTGTTGATTTTACAACTATTGATGATAATGTTGAATATTTTGAATATGTAGTTGTGGCAGGGGAATGTGATAATTTTGATACACTTCAAGCAATGACCTCTTCGGAAATAAGTATTGAATTGCAAAACTTAGAAGATGAGACTTTCTATACATTTGCCGTAAGAAGTATTTGTGGAGAAAATATGGCTTCTTCTTGGATTTCCACAACCTTTACAACACTTGTTGAACCAAAGCAAATACCTTTTGTAACAACATTTAGTGATAATGTCTCATGGTATTATTCTTCAAATGGGGTTAATGCAAATTCTTGGAGTATTGGTAGTGCGACATCAGCAGATTCAAATGGTATGGCAGCATATCTATCAACCGATGAAGGAATAAGCTATGATGCAGAAATAACTCAAAATTCTACAATAGCATATCTATGGCAAGATTTGTCTTTTGGTGAAACAGAAAATAATTTTGAACTTTCTTTTGACTGGAAATGCACAGGAAGACTATGGACTTCACAAGTTTATGGAGCGATAAATGTTTATCTTGTGGATATTGCTCCATTGTCAATAGACGAATTGCCTTCTAATCCTATTATTACATTGCATTCTTCTGAACAATGGCAATCGGAAAGAATATATCTTGGAAATATAATAGGAGATAAACGTTTAGTTTTTGCAACATACGGATATACAACAGAAAATGAAGCATTAACTCCTGCTGCTATTGATAATGTAGGAATAATTGTTTCGCCTTGCTCTCTTATTGAAGAATTATCTGTGTTAAATATAGGAACAAATTCAATGGATTTAGTATGGGAAGAAACAGGAGCAGATAGTTATGTTGTTTATTATAGAGATGAATATTCTTCTGAGTATTTAACGATGACAACTACAAATAATTTTGCAACACTTTCTAATCTTGGAGCCTCAACACGCTATTTTATTAAAGTAAAAGGAGTGTGTGGAGAATCTGAATCTATTATTTCTGAGGAAATTTCACAAATTACTCTATCGGAAATAGCAACTTTACCTTATTCTTGTGATTTTGAAAGTCCAGGTGCTAATGGTTGGGTAATCAAAAATGGAAATTGTGAAAATAAATGGTGGGTTGGAGATATAAATCATAATTCAAATAAAGCTTTGTTTGTAACGGGTGATAATGGATTGACAAATAATATTAATTTTTCAAATCAATCTGTTGTTATAGCAGAGAAACACTTCCAATTAGGACAAAGTGATTCAATTAGAATAAGCTTTGATGTGAAGTTGCCAGAGAATAATAATAATAACTATTTGAAAGTGTTTTTTGTTCCAGAGAATGTTGAATTTGAATCTTCATCTTTTGCCTATGGTTTTTCGACTATTGATTATTCAGACGGAGTTTTAATTAGCAATTCACAAAGTGAGAATAGTTATATAATAAATAATATTATTAATACGCAGAATATGAGTATAACTATTCCAACTCCTTATAATGAAATAAGAAAACTTGTATTTGTTTGGGTCAATAATTATAATAATGTCAGTGCTCAGGGTGCTATAATTGACAATGTGATTGTTGAAGAAATAGGAGATATTATTACTTGTACAAAACCTGTTGGTAATTCAATAATTGCAAATAATGTCTTACAAACTACTGCTACTATTTCTTGGCAAGACAATGACCCTACTCATAATGCTTGGAATGTTTATTACAAATCTGAGAATGAAACAAACTATAATTTTGTTACAGTAACAAATCAAACCTCACTTACATTAACAGAGCTTAGTTTATATACATTTTATTATGTCTATGTAAGAACTAATTGTGGTGATGAGGAGTCTTATTCTACCGATACAATAAGATTCCAAACTCATTGTGAAGGTGTTGAGGAATTTCCTTATTTTGTAGGTTTTGAAGACCAAGATTTGTCGTGTTGGGTTATAGAAGGAAACAGAGGAAACGATTGGAAAACACTATCTCCTGCTGAATCAAATGCTCAAATACCTATTGCATACGAAGGAAATCAAATGTTATGTTTTGAAGCAGAAGACGGCAATAATTCAATCGTAGCTTCTCCTATTTTTAACCTTAGTGAACTTGAACAACCTTATGTAAAATTTAGGTATTATATAAGTTTGAATGCAGATTATGGAGAAGGATTTTCTCTTTATTATAGAGAAAATCAAAGTTCAGAATGGATAAATTTAAAGAATTATGCTACCTTAACAATGGATTGGATATTAGATTCATTATATTTGCCAAATCCTACATCAAGTTATCAAATTGCTTTCAAAGTATTAGGAGATTATCCGTTAGCAGTTAGTCTTGATGCTCTAAGTGTTTATGATTTGGGAAGTATTGATGATGGTGCTTTGTCAGATGTTGAAAATGCAAATGAATTGCAAGCAACAATATTCCCTAATCCTGCAAATAATCAAGCAATCTTAAAGGTTGAAGGATT
>CALDHX010000065.1 GCA_937901525.1 uncultured Bacteroidales bacterium | reverse complement strand
CTTCTATTATCTGACAAACCATTTGAGGCGAGAAAGTATATTGTTCTTCGTATGGGTCTAAATTTGGTTGCACCACAACAACATCTGAACCCTTTGTCTTCTCTTCCTCATAAGTAAAATAAATCGTTAAGGAAATGATTATCGGCAAAGCGAGAATTATTCCTAAGAAATAATTTATTTTTTTATTGAAATATTTTTCTAAAACGCCGTTTAAAAAAAATAAAACAAAGACATTTGAAAGCAAAATCCAAAGACTTCCACCCGCAACGCCTGTATATTCATACCATTGCACCAAAGCAGGAAATTTTGCAAAACTATTGCCTAAGTTTAACCAAGGAAAATTAAAATCCCAATTAAGTTCTAAGAATTCAAAGGCAAGAAAGAAAATAATGAAAAACACATAATTGATTTTCTTCTCAACACCAAACACACGCTTTGCCCAATGAAAAAGTTGAAAAGCAAGAGCCATTAAAGAGGCTTGAAAGAAAGGCAAAACCAATGCAGCAGGCGTAGAAAAAGATACCCAAAAAATTGTAGTAGCATTCCAAATCAAAAAAGGAAGATAAGAGTATGCAAAACCAGCGTAGGAAGAAAAGCGTTTATCCTCATTGTTTTTTGAGATATAGTCCTCAACCCAAAGCATAGGAACAAAAGCCACAAGCATCAAAGGAGCAAAAAGCAAATCCAACCAAGCAAAGCTAAGAAGCAACCCAGAAAGGCAGGAAATTAAAACAAGTTTCTTTTTACTCATTGCCAATAATTTCATTTGGAGTTACCACAAAATCCATCTTCACATCAAACTCCTCGGTAGGAACACTTTCAACCAATTGACAAGAGAAGCAAATTCCCATTTTCTTGTTTTGATTAACCGCAAGCAAACGGTCATAAAATCCTCTACCTCTACCGATGCGTTTTCTTTCTCTATCGAAAGCCACTCCCGGAATAATCATTAAATCTATTTTTTCATAGTCTGAAAAAACCTCTCCCGTAGGTTCAAGAATTCCGAATTGCTCTCCTTCTTTCATTGACTGCATTCCAGAGAATTTTCTAAGCACTAAATCATCTCCAACCACACAAGGCAGAAGAATTGTCTTGTTTTCATAGTTTGAAAGAATGAAATCGTGAGTCGGAACCTCATCGTCCATTGACCAATAAAGCAAAACGATATTTGCTTGCTTGTATGCAGAAGAATTTTCTATCAAAGAAAAAATCTCTTTACCCTCTTTTTGTTTTTCGCTCAAAGAAAGTTGCTTTTTTCTCTCACGAATCAACTTTCTAAGCTCCTTTTTCTTTTCCTTTAATTCCATTTTGCAAAGATAAAGAAAAGTAATCTCTACACAAAACAAAACGAAAAAAAACAAAAAAACGCTCGCTTGTCAAAAGAAAACTAAGACTTGCGAGCGTTATTTAAGATATTGTGAAAAGAAATCTTTCAGAGGTCGCAAATCTTCCACATCTAAATCCCAATAATCTGCATTATCAAATAGCCAATCCCCTCTTCCTAATCGTTTACTTTGTTTATTTGATAATTTTTGTGCAGTCATATAAGTATGTAATTTACCTTTTAAGTTTGGAGTGTTGTATTTAGGTTTCCCCGATTCATCTATTTCTCCCGAAACACACATTTCATATTTGTCAAAACAATCAAAAAAAGTTTTATGTAAATCCTTTCGTGCAGAAGATTCCATCAAAACTTCCACATCTCCATCGCCTTGATTATTTGGATAAATAAAATATTGAAATGAAACCTTATATTCCTTCATTTTATCCTCTATCCAATCTTTTCTTCCTTCATATCCCCAACCTTTTTTCACAGTATCTGCATCAACTAATACTAAAACCTGACTTCCCTCTATGTTTGCTTCCTTTATTTTATTGAGATTAGTTTCTTCAAAAAGTTTTTCCACACCTCCTATTGTTATAATTTCATACTCCTTTCCATGAAAGAATTTAACTAAAATTGTTTTTATGAAATTATATTCTGGTGTTTCTTTTTTCTCTGCCTCGATAAATATCTTATTCATATTACCTTATTTCAATTTCTTGGTTAATAGAATAATCAACGCTTTCCAAAGAATAGTGCAATGCTTTTAATTCATCATCAAAAGTTCTCAATAATTTAAAGGTTGCCACCTCTTCATTATGAGTATTAAGAGCTGTATCTCTTAATCCTTTTATAGAGTCATAATCATGCGTTGTTATAAATAATTGAGCATTGTTTTTAATCGCCGCATCTATAACAACTTTCCACAATTTACTCATAACAGAATAGTGAAATCCGTTACTTATCTCATCAATAAGCACAATTCCATCTTTGCAATCATATATAACCGTTAAAAGTGAAACAATCTTCCTTATGCCATCACCCATCACATTTATAGGAATACGTTTTTCAAGTCCCATATCAATAAATATTCCTTCTTCTGTAAATATAAAATCTTTCACACGCGGTTCTATAACTCTAAGACCTTCAACAATAAAATCTTCATCTTTATTTTTAAGTATATTATTCAAACCTTGTATTGATGTATTAAAATCATATTTAGGGTTTAAATAGATACATCTTAATGATTCTTCGTATTGTTTTGGGGAATCAATCGTAGTTGTAGTCGATACATCAAAACGTAATTGTGATTCAAACGATTCTTCATTTATTTCAAAATTAACTCTCAATCCATATTCACCTTCTATTACGTTTGAGTGAATATCTATATTGTTTGTATCAAAAGAAACATCTTTTTTATTGTTTTCAAAAAGTCTTATCTTTATATTACGTTTTTCTTCATTCTCTACACAAATGTGAATCGGTTGAGTAGAATCTAAATTATAGAAATTCAATTGCAAATCCTTTAAACTTGTCTTGTTATAGCCTCGCATAATATTTACATTTATCGGCAATAAAGGATTTGATAAGCCTGTGGCTAAAAATAAAGCATCTAACAAAGACGACTTTCCGCAGTTATTTTTTCCCAAAAAAAGATTTACCTGCTTCAATTCACCTATTGAAGCATATTTTATCCCCCTAAATCGTTCTATTTCGACTTTCTTAAACATTGATTCTACAGTTTTTAACCATAAATAAACGGACAAATTTACAAAAAAGTTTTTATTTTATCTTACTTTTGACAAAAAACAAAAAAACACTCGCTTGTCAAAAGAAAATTAAGACTTGCGAGCGTTATTACTTTTAAAGAAAGTTTTAATTTAACGAACTATTTTATCAACATTAAGTTTTCGTTAAATTTTTCCATATTTGATTCTTTTGTAAGCCTACTTATTTGAAACCAATCAACAATTGTCCAAATTCCAAAACCACCAAATGTAATTAATTTCAAAACTCCCATTCCTGTTTGACCGATTAAGAATCTATCAACGCCTAATCCTCCAACTAAAACAGATAGTATCGTATTTATTGTAGGGTCTAAATAATCTACTGTCGCAAGTAATTGAATTTGGTCAGCAGTTAAAGACTCTAATTTTTGCTTAACAATCGCTATATCCGCAGTAGTAAAATTTTTACTATTTTGCATTAAAAAATGATTGATGTATAATTTTTTTGTTTCCTCATCATTTGCATCAATCATTTCGATTTGAATTGGCAACATCTCGCTTTGATTCAATTTATCATTGTCGTTTTCTGCTAAAACCACATTTGTCGATAAAGCAAATGCAAAAAACATAAAGTAAATCGCTTTTTTCATTTTTTTTAAAATTTAATTTAATTATTTTTCCTTTATCTTTCTTTTCACGCTCCAAAGTTATAACAAATTTCTTAAAGCACAAATATTCTTTATCAAAAAGTTTTGAGGCTCAAATGCGAAGAAAAAAAATTACTTCTTTAAGGTAGTCGGATTACCTTAAAGAAGTAGAGCTTCTACTTCTTTGAAGTAAAAAAATAAATCAAAGAAAAATGCTTGCGATATTATGAAAATACCGCAAGCATTTGTAATTAGTTTTCGTTTTTATAAACTCTTAGTATCCGAAGATTTCTTCTAAGGTTAATTCTTCTATGTAAGCTTCTTTCTTTTAGACACTCACAACTGCCAAATCTTTATATTTTTCATATTTTAAATATATTATCTCTTTTTATTTTACAAATTACAAATATTCATTCTGCACGTAAAGCTTGCTTTTTTCAACAAAAATTCGTAATTTTGCACAACAATTGTTGAAAACTATCTGTTTTGTAACAATTAATAACAAAAATAATAACATTTAAAAGCAGAGTCTTATGATTGATGTAGTAAAAGTAGCTTCTTATATCTATAGTAGATACCAAGAAGAAAGGAATGAGGTAATTGATGAGATGAAACTTCACAAACTTTTATATCTTTCACAAAGAGAATCTATTATTCGCACAGGAGAACCTATGTTTAGCGAACAATTTGCCGCTTGGAAATATGGTCCAGTTATTGTTAAAATTCGCAATTTGTACAAAAATGAAAATCTTAATGACTTACCAACAAATACAGAACTATCTCCTTACAAAGAATCTCTTGATTATGTTTTTCAAAATTACGCTATTGAAAGCTCTTGGTCTTTGAGTTTACTAACTCATGGAGAAAGTTCTTGGAGAAATGCACGTAAAGGATTGAAGCGAGACGAACATTGCGATAACAAACTTGAACTTGAAGACATAAGAAAAGACGCAGAACGTATGAAAATGCGTAGATTTTATTTTGATGAAATTGTACCTCAACTCAACAAACTTAGAAATGTCCCAAAATAGCGAAAAAATTTTAAATTTAATTGATACTTTTCAAATCAGAAGAGCACGAGAAATAAACGGAACTATTCTTAAATCTATAACTGCTCGCAAAGAAAGAGAGGGAATACGAGATTTATTTATTTCAGAAAAATATTTGCAAGATGACAAAAATGGTCATCTTGCTTCTTTTGTTGTTTTATCTCCTAATAATACACCTTTGATATTTTTTTCTTTAAGATGTGGTGAATTATTTCAAGAAATTTATGATAGTGGAATTGAATTTAATAGTGAAGAAGTAATCCTTGGACAGCAAGCATATTTAGATTTTAGGTCCGCAATGAACGAAAACGATATAGAAAAAGCAAAATCTATAATTACAAACATTGAAAAACAAGGATTATCATTTAGTGACATTATGACTATTGGTCAAAGAAAAAGAAAAAAATATGATCAAAAAAAATTTAAAGACATAGAAAACACTAATAAAGTTTTCATTTCTTTCCCTGGCGTAGAGTTAAAATTGTTTGGAATAAATGAATCTGCAAAAGATTATTGGAACACTTTAAGTCTTCCAGAAGAAATAAAAATGGGAGAAACTCTATTTTGGCTAAAAGTAGTTAAAACTATTGAGAAGATGACCAAATACGTAGGTTGTCAATACGTATATTTATTTGCAGCAGATGAAAAAGCAGAAGGAAAGTTAGTTCAATATTACAGAACACGCCTTGGATTTGATTCAGAGACTAATTTATCTACAAATAAACCAAGTTTTGATTGGAATTGTCAATTCCTTTTCCAAAAAACCGATAATTTATTTGAAAAAAGAGATGAATTTATACAACTAATACAAAAATAAAATAAAGAAGGAGAGAACTAAATTCTCTCCTTCTTTATTTTTAGTATCCGAAGATTTCTTCTAATGAAAGTTCTTCTATGTCTCCGAATTTTTTCAATGCTTCAAAGTCTATTTGATCTTTGCTTCCAAGAATTACATACACTCTTTTTTGACCTTTAAGGTTTTTTTCGCTAAATGCTTTTATGTCTTCAAAAGTCATTTTTTGCAATTGTTCGTACATTTGTTTTTGTGTATTTTCTTTTCTTCCATATTCTTTGTCGTTAAGGTAAGAAGAAATGATTCCTTGTTTTGTTGTACGATTTGTCGCTATTGATTTAAGGATTGATTGTTTTGCAAGGTCAAAGTTATTTTCGGCTACCGGCATATAATCTAATAGAGAATTAAACGCATCGAATGCTTCTACTACTTTATCGTTTTGAGTTGCTATGTGTGCAAGGTTGTAATTTTTGTCAGTTTTATTGCCTCCCATGATGTAACGTGAAGATGCTTGATAAGCAAGTGAGCGTTTTTCTCTCATTTCTTGGAATACGATGCTATTCATACTGCCTCCAAAATATTCATTGTACATTGCAACTACTGCTCTTTGACTTTCGTCATATTTATCGCCAACTATAAACATTCTGCAATAAGATTGATTTGCTGGATAATTGACAAAGTAAACTTTATTCTTAGTTATTTTTTGTTTTTCTGATAGTTTTCTATCTGCTTTTTTATATGAACCTGTTTCATTCATCTTGTGATGACGGAAAATATAGTCTTCTATTGCATCTATATTCAAGTCTCCGTAGTATGTTATTTGTTCTTTATATAGTTTTAGGTTCTTTATTTGTTCTGTAAGTTGCTTTGTTGTTAGTTTTTCTATTTCTTTGTCGCTTAAAAGCGTACGATGTGCATTCTTTTTGCCATAAAGAGCGTAAGAAGATAGCTTAGAGAAACATTGTTGTTGTGCACTTTTTGCTTCTGCTCTTTCTTTTAGAAGTTTTTGCTTGATATTGTCTAATGCTTGCTCATCAAGACAAGGATTTGTCAATATTCCATCTACTACATCTAAGGCTTCTAAAAGATTTTCTGTTAATCCCTCGATTGTAACTACTGTTTCATCTCCACTTACACTTATTCTAAATGTTGTAGCTATGTTATATAATTTTTCTTTTATTTGTTGTTGGCTCATAAATGGAGTGTATAGGAAATCTTGATAGTAGCTTAATAGATTTAAGTATTTGTTTTCCCAACTTCCTACTTCGTAACGGAAACTTAAACTATAACGTGTGTTGTCGTTATTCTTAACATAAAGAATTTCTGTGCCGTTTTGCATTTTCTTTATGCTCATATCTTTGTCGTAATCAACAAAAACAGGTTTTATGTCTTCTACTTTTGCTTCTTTTACTTTCTTAAAGAAATCACTTTCCGCACTACGATTGATTTGAATAGGTGTTATTGCTGGTTTTTCAACCTTTGCAACTGTTTCTGGTTCGTCTTTTATTTTCTTTATAACTACATAGTTGTTCGATTTGAAGATTTGATTTGCAAAAGCAACGATTTCATCTTTTGTGATTTGAGAAAGGTTATCTAAGTAATTTACTTCGTTTTCCCATTCAACGTTTGAAAGATAACTCATCGCCATTTTCATCGCTCTTGCTGAGTTTGATTCTAAGGAACGTATTTCGCGGAATTTCATATTATTGATTCCTGCTTGCAAAATGCTTTCGTCCCAATTTCCTGTCTTCAAAATATCGATTTGTTGCAACAACATAGATTTTAATTCATCTAATCCTTGTCCTTTTGTAGGGTATGCTCTTAGAATAAAGGCAGTGTAGTCGTTTAATCCATACACTCCACTATTTGCTCTTTGGCATAATTGTTTTTGATTGATATTTTTGTCTATCAATCCTGTGTATCCGTTGTTTAGAATCATATCTATAAGTTCTGCCATCATTGCTTCTTTTGATGTAGAGCCTGCATTGATTCTATATGCTATTGTGATATATTCACTTTCTAAGCCTTTTACTTCTATTTCTTTTACTTTTGTGATTTCTTTTTCAGCTTTGAATTCCAATTTTGGTACATCTACTGCCTTTAATCCTCCAAAGTATTTGTCTATTATCTTGATTGCTTTATCTGGATCGAAGTCTCCACTCATTGCAATACAATAATTGTTTGGCACATAGTATTGTGAGTGAAATTCTTTAATGTTTTTTAAGCTTGGATTACGTAAATGTTCTGCTTCTCCTAAGGTTGTTTGTTGTCCGTAAGGGTGTGAAGGGAATAAGGCTTTAAGCATTGCTTCGTTTACTTTACGATAATCCTTTGTAAGACTCATATTTTTTTCTTCGTAAATGGTTTCCAATTCTGTATGGAAGAGTCTTAACACAGGATTAGCAAAACGGTCGGCTTGAATCTTAGCCCAATTTTCTAATTGATTGCTTGGTATGTCTTCTTGATAGAATGTGTAATCGTTACTTGTGGCTGCGTTTGTTCCTTGACTGCCTATGAAACTCATCATCTTGTCATATTCGTTTGCAATGGCGAATCCCGATGCTATATAAGACAAAGAGTCAATTTCTGCATACAATCCTTTTCTTTTTAGAGGGTCTTTCTCTTTGCGATAAACCTCATATAGATTTTCTATCTTATCTATATATTCTTTTTCTTTTTTCCAATTTGTTGTTCCAAACTTTTCTGAGCCTTTAAACATCATGTGCTCAAAATAATGTGCCAATCCTGTTGTAGCACTTGGGTCATTCTTGCTTCCAACTCTTACTGCAATGTAAGTTTGTATTCTTGGCTCGCTTTTATTAACTGACATATAGACTTTAAGTCCGTTGCCAAGGGTGTAAATCCTTGCATTTAAAGGATCATTCTTTACGCTTTCGTATTTGAATGATTGTGCAAAAACATTCAAAGAAACGAAAACAAGGGCAATAATTAAACTAAGTTTTCTCATATCTTTTAACGTTAAAATTTATTCTAACAAAAAAGGCTCCTCAATCTTTTGAAGAGCCTTCTATTCCTTAAATCTCTGGGTGCGAGATGGGATTTGAACCCACGACCCTCAGGACCACAATCTGATATTCTAACCAACTGAACTACTCGCACCATATTTGGTTTTGCAAAACTACACAAAAAAATTAAATCCACCAAATTTTTCTGCATTTTTTCTTATCTTTGCACTCGTGATACGAAAAATTCTACATACTATCTTTACGAAATTCTCCTCTGCGGGATTGGGATTTTTAACCATTATCCTAATTTCACAAATTCTTGGTGTGGAAGCAAAAGGAGAACAAGCAATAATGGTTTACAACATCAATCTTTTGTTAATGTTGTTCACCCTTATTGGCAATTCAACCTTGATTTACTTAACTCCTCGTAAAGATTTCTCAAATTTAATAATCCCTTCATTCTTATGGATTGTTATTACAGCTATTTTAGTCTCTTTGTTTTTCCCTAATATATGTGTATTGATAGCTGTACTTGCTGCAATAAGTGAAATAAATCAGTTTTTACTGCTCGGAAAACAAAAAATATCACAAGCAAACATCTTAAAGCTCATCTATCCTCTTGTTTCTTTTTCTTATATCCTTATTCTTTGGTTATTTAATCGTTTTACTTCGGTAGAGGATTTTATAACTGCAATGTTAATTGCTTATATTGTGTCTTTCTTCTATGGAATTTTTGCATTAAGAGATGAATATAAAAACCTAAAACTAATATCAAAACAAGAATTAACCTCATCTTTTAAAACTCTTTTCTCACTTGGGGTTACAAAACAAATAGGATATATTGCCCAAAGTATGAATTATAGACTTTGTTTCTATATTTTAGGATTCTATTGTGGGGAAACTCTTGTTGGAATCTATTCAAATGCAGTTAGCCTTAGCGAAGCAGTAATGCTTTTCGGCTCTTCACTCGCCTTAGTGCAATATTCCTCGCTTTCAAACAACGAAGATGATTCTTCTTCAAAACAATTCTCTTGGAAAATGAGCAAAATCAATGGCATTTTCACTGCCTTGGCATTATTAGTGTTGTGTTTATTACCTCAAAGCGTTTATTCATTTATTTTTGGAAAAGGATTTGAAGAAATTTCCTCTGCAATAAGGATTTTAAGCATAGGGGTATTGCCTTTAAGCATAGCAAGTAATTTCACACAATACTTTTACGCAAAAGGAAACTTTAAAATCAGCACATTTGCCTCAATAATAGGATTAGTAATTACTATAATTGCAGGTTTAATTCTTATTCCAAAATATCAACTTCAAGGAGCTGCCCTCACAGCTACGCTCTCCTACTTCACAACCTTTGCAATCGAATTTTATTTCTTTGTTTTTAGAAAATAAATCAAAGATTTTTTTAATTTTTTCTTTGATTTATTTTTTTATTTCTTTGTTTTTTATTCTATGTATTCTAAAAGATTCTCTGGAATCGGCATTAATTCCTCTTCATAAATCTCAGCAAGAGAATATATATTGTTTAATTGTAGTTTTATATTCTCTATTTCTTGTTCATAAAATTCTGGATTTTCCACCATTTTAGCAAATTGTCTAAAAGAAACCTGCAAATATTGGTTTATCATTGAAAAATATCCATCGGCAAGTGTGATTCTTACGTTTTCTAATCCCCAATCTTGACTTTGCAACAAGAGACGATACCACTGATTTTCTAACTTTTGCATTTGTATTCTATCTTGTGCTTGTTGTGAGGTGTTAAGAGTGAAGTATTGTTGCATAATTTCAGAGAATTGCTCCGTAGCTTTCAAAATATATTCCTCCGATTTTTCTTCTCTTTCTAAAAGCGAATAAATTATTGCTAAATCTGCCGCTGCCACAGGGTTATAATGTAGGGTTAAAGGCAAATTTTCGGTGAGTATATTACAAACTATTATTGCTTTATCCGTCTTATTATTTTGCAAAAGCTTATATGCTAAGCATATTGAGTTATCATAGAATTGTTTTACCATTTCTCTTTCTATTTCATTGTAGTAAAGATTTGGTTTATTGAAGTTTTTCCATTGGAATTTATGTATAAAATTCTCAAACATCTTATCTTCATTTATTTGTCCTGCTCTTAGTGCAATAATTTCTTCATTTGAATTGATTTTTTCTCCTAATTTATAAGCAAACCCTTCTAAATGCAAATAGGATTCTAAACCAAAAAAGTCGTCTATCGAATATGAAGAAAAATAAATAGGACGTTTTTCAATGTTTGAGGCTATAATATCAAGTGCAACAATTGTTGATTTGCCTACTTCTAAGCTATTGTAATTCCAAAATAAAGAATCACTATCTTTTTTTAAGTAGAATCTGTTAGTATTAAGCAAATGCACAGCAAATCCATCTAAGTGAGTAGTGTCATTGTAGGAGTCTTTTATTACCTTAGTAAGATTTTCTCTATCGAAACTTGGAGAAATCATATTGTATTGATATTGTTTTTCATATTGTTCAACTGTAAGTGAGGTTTCTATCGGTGAGGATTCATATTGCATTTGATGTAGTTGTTTTATGTGTTCATCGTCATTGAGAAGTTGTAGATTTATCACTCGTATATCCGTACGCACTCCTTCAACACTTTGAGCATACCAAAGAGGGAATGTATCATTATCACCATTTACAAAAAGTATTGCATTCTTTTCACAACTTTCAAGCATTGATACAGCAAAGTTTCTTGCAGTGTATTGTCCTGCATGATTGTGGTCATCAAAATTTCTTATTCCCATATATATTGGCATAGCAAAGAAAAGAGGTGTAAGATATTTTAATTTAGATAAATTGAGAATGGAAAACACTCCTACACTAAGCCATAGACTAAACGAAGCAAAAGAAAGTAAATAGACATAATCTCTTTCTCTTGGTTGATAAGCTGCTTGATTAAGATAAAGCACAAGGGCAATAGAAGTAAAAAAGAAAAGAATAGTATTGACCCAAAAATATTGATAATCTTTTGATATATGATAAAACAATCCTATCAACGCAAGTATTAGAGGTATTGCATAATATATATTGTGCCCTTTTTTAGCTTGTGGATCTAATGTTTGAGAATTTATACTAAATTTGTCTTCTATGTATTTTATTCCTGGTGTCCATTGCGAATTTTTATAGTCTCCATAACCTTGTACATCGTTTACCTTTCCCATAAAGTTATTTAGCAAATAACGAAAATACATATAATTGATCTGGTATGAGAAAAAGAATTGCAAATTCTGCTTAAACGATGGTTTAGAACGCTGTTCTGAGTTTACTATTACGCTTTCTTCGGGTTGCCCTACCCATTCCATATAACCATTCTCGTATGATATACTTTCATAATTCCACATTCTTGGAAAAATTGTTTTTTGCTCTTTGGCAAATACGGGTTTTAATTGTCCACTTTCTGTGATTTCAAATTTTTCTGGTGGAAGGGCTGTGTAATATTGCCCATATATCAATGGTGGTTTTGAAAAATTTTCCCTATTGTAATATTTCTTAAATTTCGCAAAAGTACTTGGGTTATATTGATTAATAGGCACTGAGGAATTTGCTCGTATTGGTATTATAAGATATGTACTTAATCCTATAAGAAAAAATATTACGCCAAAGGCTATATATAATAATGTATGTTTTATGTTCTTAAATGATTTATTTGTTGCTGTTTTGTGTTTTCTATCAAAAAATAGAATTAAAAAAACGGCTGGCAAACAAAGTAGAGTTAATTGATGCACTCCTATTGAAAGCCCTAAAATTAGACAAACAAGAAGTAGGTTATTTATCCTATGGTTTTGTGTCCATTTTATTGCTAACCATATAACGATTAGGCTAAGAAGTAAAGATAAAGAATAGACATCTGTTTCGTTTGCACAAAACCATTGTGTGTCTAATACAGAAAATGTTAAAGCTCCTATTACTGAACAAGCTATTGTAAGAAATGGCTTTTGTGAAAATCGAGATATAAAATGTATTGATATATGATAAAGCATCATTACGCTTAATCCGCTACATAATGCCGAAAGAAATCCAACACTTATTGGAGAAAAAATTGCGCCTAACAACTGATAAAATGGAGCTCCTGGTGGATGAGGAATTTGAAGTGTGGAAGAAACCGTTGCAAATTCGGCTCCGTCCCAAAAAGATATAGTGGGATATTGAGTAAGTGTGTAGAGTGTTGTACTAAGTGCTGCTATTATCCAGCCGATAAGATTTACGGCTTTTTTGTTATGCATTTTATTACCAGTTTACAAATGATTTGTTGAATATATCTTCTATTAATTCTTCACTTATTTCGTTTATAAGACTTTCTTCTACCTCTGAAAGTGAGAAGTTGCTGTCATAATCACGATAACGAGAGAATTGCGATTGATAATTCTCTTTTGGATTTTTGTTGTTTACAAAATTAACTCTTATGCTTATGGTTAAGCGGTTTTTTGCTGCTCTATCGTTTGCTCCTATTGAAGTTGGCGATATGCTATATCCTGTAATTGTTCCTGTGAAACTTACATCTGCATTGGAATTTACTTGTTGCAGTGAAGTTGAGGAATTGATTTTGTGTACTAAATCGTTTGTCAAATCAGAAGCAAGTGTTGCTTGCACTATGCTTGCCCTGTTTTGAAATGCTTCTACACTATATGTGCGAACCTCAGGTGCGATAGACGCTCCTGTAAATGAGTATCCACCTACACAACTTACAAGAGTGCCTATCAATCCTAAGAATAGTATTTTTTGATAAAACTTCATTATTTTATTTTACAACTAATTTTGTTGCTTTTTCTCCGTTCACTCTTACGAAATAAATACCTTTTTGTTCTATTTCTATAAGAGAATTAGATGTGTAGTTGTTTATTTCTTTTACTACTTGTCCTAATGGATTTACTATTTGGATATGTGAGTTGTTTTCACAGTTTATTCTTACTTTTCCACTTGTTGGATTAGGATAAACTGAGATTAAGTTTGTTTTTTCTACATCTTCTAACGATGAAGAGTAGTTTATCATCATATCATCTAAGTATAATTCAGGGAAATCAGTTGTTTGAAATTCTTCGCAAGCAACTAATGCAAGAAAAACAATCTCATTTGCTGGCAAATCTGAAATATACATTATTGGAAATTCAAATTGTTGAAATCCTTCTGTCATAGTTTTTTTTCCATAGTAATCTCCTTCTGCAAAGTATTCTCCTAATCCTATTATAGTTCTTTGTTCGTTTTCTGTGTTAAAAACTAATGCCATCATCATATTAGCTTCTCCACTTTGATTATTGAATTTTTGATAACCACTTATACTTGTTGGGCGATTACCTTCTTCTATTTGTAACCCTCCTGTTATAAAATTTGATAACAAATTCATATAATCCTCTTCTGTAATATCTGAACCATCGTTCATCATAATTTGCATAAACATCTCAAAATTTATGACTCCATTTGTAAAAAATGCAGGTATTGCTATAGGTTCCATTTGCATCATTGCTGCAATAGTTGCATCTAACATTTTTGGTGCAATTTTAACTGAATAATCTCCTGTGTGTGCATCTGTTGATTGCTCCATTGTGCAAAGGTTAAATCCCATAAACCCTAATGTTGACCAACCTTGTGGCATATTTGCTGTCCAGTTTTCAAAACTTGGATTGGTAAACTGTTGTGCTTTTGCTGTAAAGCACATTAGCGATACTGCTAATACTAAAAATAATTTTCTCATCTTTGTTTAATTTTTAATTATTACTTCTATTTGTTCTCTACTTATTTTATTATTGATTGTTGCCTTGCCTATTTCTTCCAATAAGACAAAGTTGTATTCATTATTTATTGTCTTTTTGTCGCTGTTCATATAGTTAAACAATTCTTGAACATCGTTTATTGGCTGTATTTTGTAGTATTTTTCTATGTATTGTTTAACTCTGTTAGTCGTTTCTTTTGATAAATTCTTACATAAATCAAGTGTGTAATATATTCCGTTTGCTACTGCCTGACCATGCAATAAGTCTTCTCCTTTTCTTATCGCTATGCTTTCTAAGGCGTGTCCTATTGTATGTCCAAAATTAAGTATGTGTCGGTAATTCTTATCAAAAGGGTCTTGTTTTACTATGTTTTGTTTTAGTTTTATACTGTTTTGAATAAATATTTCACTATTTCCTATCTCCAAAGGATTGCTTTGAAGTATTTTTTCACTCATTTCTTTATCGCAAACAAGTGCTATTTTCAACATTTCTGCAACTCCGTTAAGTATTTGCCTTTCGGGAAGGGTTTCTAAAAGGGTTGGTTCTATACATATTGTTGCTTTTTTAACGAAACAACCGATTTGATTTTTTACTTCTCCGAAATTGATTGCACATTTTCCTCCTATTGAGGCATCAATCATTGCAAGAAGTGTGGTAGGCACAAGATAAGTATCTATTCCTCTCTTGTAGGTTGCTCCTATGAAAGATGCCATATCGGTAATCATTCCTCCACCTAAGGCAATAAGTTGAGTGCTTACATCAGAGGCCTGTTCTATTAGGGTTTGTATGATATTTGTGTAAGTTTCTAATGTTTTGTTTTCTTCTCCTGGCTCTATTTCTATAATTTGTGCATCACACAAACTATCAACTTCACTTATTAGCGTTGCAAGACAATTATCGTATGTATTAGAATCTAATATTATTATTTTTTGAGAATGTTTCTTTCTCCTTAAAATATTATTTAATCCTGAGAAATCTATTAGTTTTTCCATCTATTGTCCATATTTTGTTAGGAATTGAATACGCATTAGTCTTACTTCTTCTCTTGTGTATTCGTCTTCGCCAAGCTCTTCAAGCACCTCATCAATATCATCTGTTTCCATTTCTCTTAACACCTCATTTATTTCATCTTGACGATATGAATCTATGTAATCATCTATGCAATAACTCAAATCTATTTTTGTACCTGAGGATACTATGCTTTCTATTTCTGTTAACAATTCATCAACTTCCATGTTTTTAGAAATAGCAATATCCTCTAATGCCATCTTCTTATCTATACTTCTAATGATAAAGTATTTTAATCCTGAGGACTTGTTTATCAACGATTTTATCACCAAATCTTGTGGGCGAGTGATGTCTTTGGCCTCTACGTATGCTTTTATAGCTTCTAAAAATTCGTCTCCGTATTTTTTTGCCTTTGATGCTCCTACACCTGTTATATTTTTTAGTTCATCTTCTTTAATAGGATATTGTATACACATATCTATTAAAGACCTATCTTCAAATATTACGTATGGAGGAAGTTTTTCTTTTTCGGCTATACGCTTTCTGATACTTTTCAATATATTATACAATTCAGGATCGGAGGAAGATTCTGCGGAAGATATAGGTGCAAATTCTTCTGCAAACTCATCTTCATTTTCCGAAAAATCTCTGTCGTAAGATACATTAATAGAGTATGGTTTTTCTTTAAATTCAAGTCCTTTTTGCGTTAGTTTCAATTCTCCATAACGCTCAATATCTTTTCTCAAAAAGTCTTTCAACACACAGACTTTTGAAACTGCTTTCCAGAATGTAATTGGTTTTTCTTTTCCTATACCAAAACATTCCATTTTATGATGTCTATTAGTTTTTACATTAGGAGTCAATTCTCCCATAACGACATCTATTAAATAATTAGATTTATATTGTTGTTTTGTTTGTTCTACAACTTCTAAGAAATCAACTATTTCTTCTTTTGCATCTACTTGTGGCTTTGGATGCAAACAATTATCACAATTTCCGCAATTTTCCTCTGTATAATCTTCACCAAAATATTTTAACAAAAGTTTTCTTCTACACTGAGATGTTTCTGCGTATGATATTGTCTCATCTATTAGTTGTTGAGTTATTTCTCTTTCTGAAACAGGCTTATCATTAAGGAATTTTTCTAATTTTTCCATATCTCTTTCAGAATAGAAAGCAATACATTGCCCCTCTCCCTCATCTCTTCCTGCTCTTCCTGTTTCTTGATAATAACCCTCTAAACTCTTCGGCATATCATAATGTATCACATACCTTACATCAGGTTTATCAATTCCCATTCCAAAAGCTATAGTTGCCACAATCACCTCAACATCTTCCTTTATAAACATATCTTGATTAGCAGCTCTAACAGCAGACTCTAATCCAGCATGATAAGGCAAAGCTTTTATTCCATTTATAACTAATGTTTCAGTTAATTCTTCTACTTTTTTTCTACTCAAACAATAAATTATACCACTCTTACCACGATTTTGATTAATAAACTTTATAATTTCCTTGTTTAGCTGCTTTTCATCTTTTGGTTTAAGCCTTATTTCATAGTAAAGATTTGTTCTATTAAAACTGCTTATGAAGATTTTTGCATCATTCATCTCCAAAGTCTTCAAAATATCTTGTTGCACCTTTGGAGTTGCTGTTGCTGTCAAAGCAATAAGAGGAACATTTGCATCAATAGCATCAATAATTGGACGAATTCTTCTATATTCAGGACGGAAATCATGTCCCCATTCCGAAATACAATGAGCTTCATCTATTGCATAAAAGCTAATTTTTATAGTTTTTAGCAAATCAACATTCTCCTGTTTTGTTAAAGATTCAGGAGCTACATATAACAATTTTGTCTTTCCAGAAGTTAAATCATTTTTTACCTGCAAAATTTCTTGTTTATTCAAAGTAGAATTAAGAAAATGTGCAACAGAAGGATCCATTGTCATACTTTTTAAGAAGTCCACTTGATTTTTCATCAAAGAAATCAATGGTGAAATCACTATTGCAGTACCTTCGGAAATCAAGGCAGGCAGTTGATAACATAAGCTTTTTCCTCCACCTGTTGGTTTTATAACAAACACGTCATTACCCTCCAACAATTTCTCTATAATTTGTTGTTGATTTCCCTTAAATTTATCAAATCCGAACAAGTTTTTTAATGCCGAATTTATTTCTCTTTGAATTTTATTACTTTCACAACTCTCCATACAACGAGTATTATTCAATAATAATGTGTAATTTTGCCGTTCAATTTAGTCTCTTTACAAGCATAAATTTGAAATGTAAAGATACAATGTTTTTTTATATTGAACAAATGTTTTAAAAAAAATTAAAAAAAGTGAAAACTGATTTTGAAATTTTAGAGATAGCAAAAGCAGCTATAAAAAAAGAAAGTGAATGTATAGAAAACCTTTTGAATTATATTGATAATGAATTTGTAGCAGTTGTTAAAGAAATCTTTAATAGCAAAGGCAGATTAATAATAAGTGGCATTGGAAAAAGTGCAATAATAGGCAATAAAATTGTAGCAACACTCAATTCAACAGGAACACCTTCCATCTTTATGCACGCAGCAGAAGCAATACACGGAGACTTAGGAATAATCCAACCTAACGACATAGTAATCTGCATATCAAAAAGCGGGAACACCCCTGAAATAAAAGTCTTAACACCACTTGTAAAAGCAAATGGCAACAAATTAATAGCAATGGTAGGAAATACCGATTCTTACTTAGCAAAAAGTGCCGATTACGTTTTAAACTGCACAGTAGACAAAGAAGCATGTCCAAATAACCTTGCACCAACCTCTTCTACCACAGCACAACTTGTAATGGGCGATGCACTTGCCGTTGCCTTGCTTAATTGTCGCAATTTCACAGCACAAGACTTTGCAAAATACCACCCAGGTGGCAGTCTTGGAAAACGTTTATATCTAAAAGTAAGCGACCTTTATGTAAAAAACGAAAGACCCTCAGTCAATCTCTCTACCCCTTTAACAGAAACCCTTATGGAAATCACAAGCAAACGCTTAGGTTGCACAGTAGTAGAAGAAAACAACGACATATTAGGAATAATAACCGATGGAGATTTACGCCGAATGTTAAACAAAAAAGACGTTATTGACACAAAAACACTCACAGCCGAACAAATAATGACAAAAAATCCTAAACACATACAAGCAGACGCCTTTGCAGTAGAAGCATTCTCCATAATGCAACAACATCACATAACACAACTAATAGTAGTTAATCAAGACAATAAATATTTAGGAATAATCCACCTTCACGATTTAATAACAGAAGGAATAATTTAACCACCAAAAAAAGAAAAAAACGATGAATCATAAAGCCGGTTTTGTAAACATAATAGGCAATCCAAACGTAGGAAAATCAACCCTTATGAATGCCTTAGTAGGAGAAAAAATAAGCATAATAACCCGCAAAAGTCAAACCACAAGACACAGAATACTTGGAGTAGTAAGCTCAGATGATTTTCAAATAGTCTTTTCCGACACACCAGGAATCTTAAACCCACACTACAAACTACAACAATGTATGCTACAACAAGTAGAAGGAGCATTAACCGATGCAGACGTCTATCTTGTAGTAACTGATTTAGGAGAAACCTTAAAGAACAATGAAATCCTAAACAAGATAGCACGTAGCACCACACCAACAATTGTAGTAATCAACAAAGTAGATAACGCAACACAAGAAAAAGTAGTTGAAATAATCAATCATTGGAAAGAAATCCTACCAAATGCCGAAGTAGTACCATGCTCAGCACTTCACAAAATAGGAGTAGAAAGAGTAATGGAATTAGTAAAAGAAAAACTACCCTTTTCACCTGCCTACTACGACAAAGATATGCTAACAGACAAAAGCATGCGATTTCTTGTTAGCGAAATCATTCGAGAAAAAATCCTACTACGTTACGAAAAAGAAATACCATATTCCACAGAAGTAATGGTAGAAGAATACCTTGAAGCAGACAACCTCAACCGAATAAGAGCAGTAATCTTCACCGAAAGAGAAAGCCAAAAAAGAATCATCATCGGACACGGAGGAGAACAAATAAAGAAAATAGGAATAGAAGCAAGAAAAGACATAGAAGAATTCACATCAAAAAAATGTTTCTTAGAACTCTTTGTAAAAGTAAAGAAAGATTGGAGAAATAGCGAAAGAGACCTTCAAAACTTCGGATATGAACAAAAGAAATAAATACGACTGCATAGTAATAGGAGCAGGTGCCTCAGGGTTACTTGCCACCCTATTCTTGCAAAAAAGAAATAAAAAAGTATTACTTTTAGAAAAAAAGAAACAAGCAGGAATGAAACTACGCCTTACAGGAAAAGGACGTTGCAACCTAACCAATACCCTCTCATTAACAGAATTTCTTTCACACTGTTCCTCACTAAAAAGCAACAAAAACTTCATAACAACTGCCCTAAAACGCTTCTCCAACCACGACACAATACAACTATTTCAAGACCTTGGAGTAGAATTAATAGAAGAAAGAGGACGAAGAATCTACCCCAAGAGTGGGAAAAGCCTTGACATATTCCTTGCCCTAATACGACAAATAGAAAACTCTCCACTAACCGACATTTACTTCTCACAAACAGTAAACTCACTCATAATAAAAAACAATCAAATAAAAGGCGTAAAAACCCTTGAAGGCAAAGAATACTATTGCGACAAAATAATCCTTGCCGCAGGAGGAAAGACCTATCCACAAACAGGCAGCGAAGGAGACGCCTACCACTTAGCAAAAAAATGCGGACACACAATCACCCCACTCTACCCCGCCCTTGTAGGACTACGCACCCAAAGAGGACACCATGAAAAACTACAAAACTACCTAATAAAAAACACAAACGTAAAAATCCTTCACAACAACCAAGTCATAGCACAAGAAAACGGAGACATAACCCTTGACGAATATGGATTTTCAGGACCAGCAATCCTACGCCTCTCACGCAAAATAGCACACCTGCTCTACAAAGAACAACTCTATCTACAAATAGACCTAAAACCAAAAATAAACGAAAAAACACTCTTAGAAGAAATCACCACCACACTCAAAGAAAGACAAGGCATGAGCGTAGAAAACATAGTAAGAGCATGGCTACCAAAAGAAGTATGCTTTGACTTCAAACGATGGTATAAAGAAGAAAAACAAAATAATAAAACACCCCTTGCACAAGCAATCCTTACCTATTTAAAAAACCATAAAGAAGAAATAATAGGCGATATGGGTTGGGACGAAGCAATCATAACACAAGGAGGAATCTCACTAAACGAAATCAACCCACTCACAATGGAAAGCAAAAAAATAAAAGGACTCTATTTCATTGGAGAAGAAATCGACCTTGACGCCGACACAGGAGGATTCAACCTACAAATCGCCTTCTCAACCGCAGTACTTGCAAGTGATAACATTTAAAACCAAAAAAAATGAAAAAAATAATCATTCTTATAACCCTTACAATCTTAACCCTAAACACAAAAGCACAATACTCCTACACACCCCTAAGCGAAGCAGAAATAGAAAGAGTAGGAAGACTTCTACTTCAAAACAAAATAGACAACCTACTCAACAACACCTATTTCACCTTAGGAGTAGTAGACCTTGGACCATGCGAAAACTTCCTAAGTTACAACCCCATAGAAGGCGTAAGACTAAGAGTAAGTGGGAAAACCAATCAAAAACTCTCAAAACGCTTCTCATTTGAATGGCTCTTAGCATACGGAACCACTGACAAACAATTCAAATACGGAGCAAGCATAGGCTACAACTTTGCAAAAAAAGCCTCCTCCCTCTACTCCTTTGGAGCGAAAACCCTATCCCTTGCCTACTATGACAACACCTATATGCCATACCTTGCCGATTACGACAAAATACAATACTCCCTCTCCACCTGGACAAACTTTTCCCTTGCCTTTCAAAAAAAAGCAACCCTAAAATACTTTCACGAATTTCCTAACGCAATCAGCATCACCCCAGCACTACACTATCGAAACTACTACTCACGCCTACACTACAAAGACAAAGAAATAATCCAACTAATTCAAAGCCCAATACAATACATAATAGCAGAAGGCAACCTCGCATGGCAACCCGAAAGAAAGAAAGCAAGAAAAACACCCGAAACCTTCCAAGGAAAACTCTACTCCCTACCCACTAAAATTTCCCTTACCTACTCCTACAACATACCACTTGCCAACGTAGAAAGAAAATACCAAGAAATACACCTAACCTCACAAAGAAGAATCTACCTAACCAAAAACATTGCCTTAGACCTAAGACTCACAGGAGGAAAAATCTTTGGAAGCACCAACCCATACCTACTTCTAACTCCAAATATGACAAACTCCTTAGTAAGCTCTATTTATGGCTTCAACCTATTGCAATACGGACGCACAACCTATCACAAACAATACCTTCAAACCTTTGCACAACTAAACTTAGCACTAAAACAAACCAAAACCACCCTATTTCTCTATCATAAATCTCTCACAGGACAATACCTTCCTTACCATGAAATAGGCATAGGATTAGACAATATCTTCAATTCCCTTGGAGTAGAAATCATACGTTCATTCAGTTTTGAAAAAGAAACCTACCCAGGCATGTGGGGAATAAGAGTCAGATTAAAAAGTTAAAGACAAAGAAACAAACATTCCAAAAAAGCAGAAATTACGTGAAAAAAAAGAATAAAATTCTTCCAAAAAGCGATTACAATTATTCTCCAAAAGAACAAAAAAACTTCCAAAAAGGAATACATATAAATAATAATAAATAACTGATATCTTGTAATAAATTATAGCGAAGAGCAACTCAATTAAAAAACTATCGTTTTTTAATTGAGTTTTATTTTTGTACGCTAAGAAAGACTATGCTTTTTTAAAATTTTTCAAAGAAATTTTCATAAAAAACGAAGAAAAATAAGTTGTAAATTAACAAATAGTCTATATAACTATGTGAAGTTTATTTCGACTAAACTTTCTTTATTTTGATTATTTTTTAATACTTTTGCAAAGAATAGTTTGCTAATATTAGCAATATAAAGGATTGACTATATCATATATGGAATTAGAAAATTTAATAGCTGAATGTACTGCATACGATTTTAAGTTGATGCTTGAAGAAAAGAAACCAAAAAGTTGGTTAAAAAGTGTAAGTGCTTTTGCTAACGGATTTGGTGGTTCTCTTTTCTTTGGTATTGATAATGATGGTATTCTTAAAGGCTTAGATAATCTACAATACGTTTGCGAAACTATCAGCAGTAAGATACGTGATTATATGGATCCACTGCCGGAGGTTGAAATAATTCCACATCGAATAGACAATCTTGATATATTGCAACTGAAAATTAATGCAGGCAACTATACTCCCTATTATTATGTAGGTGATGGTCAACGTATAGCTTTTTTTCGTGTAGGAGAAGAGAGTTTGCCGGCGACTTCTGAACAGATGCTCCGTTTGGTGTTGAAGGGTTCAAATAAAACCTATGATTCTCTTCACACTGATTATAAAGCAGAAGATTATTCATTTACTATCTTAGCTAATACGTTCAAAACACGTACAAGTCAAGAATGGAATAAGAAATTTCTTCTCTCTTTCGGCCTCGTTACTAATACAGGAACTCTTACTCATGCAGGAGCATTGTTTGCAGATGATTGTCCGTTGTGGCAATCTCGTTTGTATTGCACCAGATGGGACGGAAATACAAAAGGTGATGCTATCAATGATGCAGAGTTTACAGGAAATGTATTGATGTTGCTACGTGAGGCAATGAATTTTGTAAAATCAAACACAAAGAAAGGTTGGGAAAAGTTACCAAACGGACGTAAAAACAAACCAGAATATGCAGAGCGTGCCGTTCTCGAAGCAATGGTCAATCATTTTATCCACCGTGACTATACTGTTATGGGAGGTGAAGTCCATCTTGATATTTATGACGACCGTTTGGCTGTTACTTCTCCTGGTGGAATGTATAATGGGATGCTTATTCAGGACCTTGATATTGCAGACGTTTCTTCGGAAAGACGAAATCCTATACTCGCAAATGTAATGGCTCAACTTGATTATATGGAGAAAAGAGGAAGTGGTCTCACTCGTATATGCAATGAAACTCAAGCTTTAGATGGATACAAAGATGAGTTAAAACCCGTATTCAAGTCCACTCCAACACAATTTCAGACTATAATTTTTGCATCAACCGACAAACATAATGTCGGAGACATGTCGGAGACAAAACTGACTGAACGTCAACTAAAAATACTCAATCTAATTAAAGAAACACCGACAATCTCAGCCAAACAAATGTCGGAGACTTTGTCGGTGTCTCCTCGCACTATAGAGCGTGATCTTTCTCTGATGAAAAAGGCAGGAACTCTAAAACGTGAAGGTAAGGACAATAATGGTGTGTGGATTATTTTAGGATGATTGTTAAAATAAAATCCTCAATATCCGCAGGTTAGGAAATGGGGATTTGGAGGAGTCTGCGGCACTTCATGGAAAGAAGCACAGACGATTATCGTAAAAGACGTTCACGAATTCCCAGGGCACATAGCATGTAGCAGCGCCTCGCAAAGCGAAATCGTAGTACCAATATTTAATGAAAATAAAGTAATTGCAGTATTAGACATTGACAGCGAAAGACTTGCCACTTTTGATGAAATTGACAAAGGATGGCTAGAGAAAATTGTAAAATTAATTGAAAAAAAATATTAGTAAAAATGTTTGGAAAACAAAAATAAATATACAATATTTGCAACAGAAATAAACAGCAATTACAAGGTTATGCAGAGAACCTTACAATTGCAATCATAATCATAAAAGCATGGGGTCCGGTCCACTTGTTTTTATGAAAATAGCATTAAGGACCTAATTAAATAATCATTACATTATGGAAGAAAATTTACAAAATGCAGCAACACCAAAACCAAAAATAGAAATTGGAATTGAAGCATCAAGATAAATATAGTAGAATGTATATCCAAAATAAGATAAACTATCATCAGTCGTACGATATAAAGCGTAAAGTTCTGGAAAACTAATATCTTGATAACGATAAGAGTAATAAAGAACCATTCCAGAAATATAAGCTACAAAAAAGATGATGTATCCAAGATAAAGCCAAAAGATTCGACGATTTCCAAAATACCAATTGAAAGTTTCACGAGTTTTGCCACTTTTCATATGCATTGTGGTCATTCTTCTTTCTTCAGCTAAATT